>WJIX01000160.1 GCA_014730075.1 bacterium
ATTATGGATGGTCTGAATCTCGGCATCTCCGGTAAAGATCATATCCACACCCGCATCCCAGAGGTTTCCTCCGGAATAGAAGGGGTTCACCGAAGTGTTATAGCGGTAAAAATCACCATAGATATAAAGATCATCCTCGAGAGCCATCCTGCCGGTATCATCTTCGAAAGAAATATCATGGCAGCTGGCCACGGCATCAACAGTAACAGTATGCCCGCTCCCAATTATTACGTCGTCCGACTCTATGGGAACCACTCCACCCACCCAGGTGGAACTGTCCGTCCATGGGCCGCTGCCCGCCGACTGTATCTGAGCACCGGCCAGAACCGGGACAAACATCAGCAGGAGAGCAGAAACTATGCAAATAGCATTCAGTCTCATTACAACAACCTCCAGTTGGTGTTTTAGTTATAAATAAACAATTTATTATCTCAACAGGACCATCTTCAGTGTCTGACTGGTCCCGTCTGTGACCATTCTGCAGAAATAGACGCCAGAACTTACATTTCTTCCGGTACTGTTTATACCGTTCCAGGTCAGCTCATGTCTCCCTGGGTCCATAACCCTGTCTTTTAGAGTACGGACTGCCCTTCCGCTTACGTCATATATAACTATCCTGACAGGGCTTCTCCTGCTCAATTCGAACTTTATCCTGGTGGCCGGGTTGAACGGATTCGGGTACACCGACACCAGCCTGGTCGCCTCTGGCAATCCTTTACCTTGCCCCTCCACATCCGTAACTATACCGTTTGAGCCGAAAGTCAGAGTGCCCAGGCTGTTCAGCCCTGTTGCGGTTACCGTATTTGCCACTTCATCCACCACTGCACCCCCCGCAAACCAGTCTCCTCCGGAGTCGTACCTGGAGTAGGCCTCCAGAACGGATTCACTAATGCCGCTGAGCTCCGATTCATCGTAATGAGCTACCACCGTGGCATCCAGCCCGATATTATTCGCAGGAGAAATTTCAAAGTACCTCTTAATACCGCTGCTCCCGGCAATATCCAGAGCAGTTCCGGTCACTCGCGTCACCGACGTCACACCTGGGGCTATGCAACCTGCGTTGACCTCCAGCCCTATTTCCCCGAAGGACTCGTTGACCGACTGCGAAGCATTCCGCGTGGTCGTAACTGTGCCTATTACCGTGAGGCCGCCCGATTCGACCAGTGTCGCTGCCGGACCGAGAGTAAGTGTGTAGGAATCGGTTTCCAGCTCGCTGCCGGATATCGTGCAGGTGCCGTTTACCCTGACATCCTCTCCCAGGATGACCCCCCGGCTGCCGGATACTGTCAGATCAGTAAGTATTTCCGTGCCAGCAGGCATCTCGGGACCCGTAGTAACTGTGGTTATCGTACTTATATAGTCTACATTTACATTGCCGGCAAAGGTCGGGATTGCAGTGATGCTGCCCGCACCGCGCTGGATCTGAGCACCGTCCGCCATGGTGAGTGTAGCACCGCTGTTGTCGAGCACCCCATTGGAGAGTGTCAACCTGCTGTTTATCTGCGCGTCAGCATCCAGGGTGACGGTCTGTCCGGTCGACCATACCTGAAGCCTGTTCAGTACGCCCGCTGCCGTGGGCAGTTCCGGGCCGGTGGTTACCGAATGGCCGCTGCTGCGGTATTCCAGATCGACCAGGCCGGCGAAGACCGGGGCGGTGGTAATCGGCGCCCAGTAGCGCTTGATCAGGGAACCATCTGCCATAACCAGGGCTATATCCGGATCGCTGTTATCGAGAGACCCACTCACCAGCCGTAGGGAAGATTCCACCGTAAGTGACTCCGGTGCGGCCCCGGTGATGACCAAATCAGCGCTGTAGTTTACCCGTAGCTGGTCGGCGACCGTACGGTTTCCTCCGAGGTTCCAGATCTTGCTGCTCCCGGAGCCGTAGCTTATCAACAGGCTGTGGTAATCCATGTCAACCACGTTCTGATCGCTTCCGTCCCGGGCGTACTGAATCGTGCCCTGGTTGGTCGAGAAAGCCGGCATGCTCGTTGACGAACTCTTTGTCTTGAATGTCCCTCCGTCAAGAAGTGCAACCTGTGTCGGCGTTGTCAAATTGTCGTACCAGTAATCAGTAATCAGAGAATTCTGGAAAGTTCCGCCATCTTTGATGGTGATCGTGCCCGGATTAAAGCGGGCCGTACCCATGTTCCCACCCCGGGAGTAGTAGGGCACTTCGACCAGACCGCCGTCCTCCACGTCGATGCCACCGAGGTTCATCCGGTTGGAAGACGAGCTGGCGATGACGGCATGACCGTAAACGGTCAGCTTCCCGATCTTGGAGTCCTCCTCACCAAGATAGGTACCCCGGCGAACATGTGAATAGGAACCCTGCATGCGGAAGTACGCACCGGCATGGACTGTTATGGTGGGTGTCGATGCACTCCCCCACGTTGTACGCCCCTCGACATCGTCCCTGCGGCCAAGTTCGAAGATTCCGCTTACCACCTCCAGGCTCGTACCGATGCCCAGTTTGAAATCGGCATCTGTTTCTTCATCAGGATTGGTCATGAACTTGCCAAGCGGTTTGTCTATGACTACTTCCTGTAGACGGAAGGGATAGGGTGACGTACTGGATGTTCCGAGATTGTGGATTGTCTGTATCGGCGCATCCCCCTTGAAGATCATCCTTGCTCCGGCCTGCCAGAGGTTGCCCCCCGAGTAAAAGTGGTTGGTGGATGTATCGAAGCGATAGAAGTCGCCGTAGAGTGAGAGGTCGGCCTCCATAGCCAAGCGGCCAGTGTTGTCGGTGAAAGAGAGGTCGTGGCATCGTGCTTCGGTATCCACGGTGACGATGTGCCCGCTGCCGATGATCACGTTATCTTCCAGGTCGGGAACGGCTCCCTGGTCCCAGGACACAGGATCGCTCCAGTTGCCGGTAGCAACTGATGTGTAGACATCGGGCGGCGGGACGATGGTAAAGCGTGAGCTGTATGTCACGCTGCCGTCTATCGTCGAGGTGGCCCGTATGATACCCTCCGTTGTGGGGGCTGCCACTGTCCAGACGTACGGCCCCGTCTGGCCGGTCGCCACGGTCGTCCACGATACACCATTGTCATCGGAGAACTCGATATCGACACTCTCCCCCTCCTGCGATGAGATCCACTTGATCGTCTCGGTGTTACCCTCTTCCCATATCTCCAGTTCCCGCGGGGAGGTTACGGCCAGGAACGGATCGTCATCGGCGAGCCACTCGACCAGATCGGTCCACATATATTCGTAGCCGGGGGTCAGTTCAGGATGGGGGCTGAACACGCCAAGCCGTCCATTGCCGAAAAATCCTACGTTAAAAGCTGTTGTGCCGATCATCACTCCGGGAGGCGCACCGTATTCGGCGATATCGGTCTCGAAGACGCCTACCTCGAGGTAAGGGGGCAATGTATCGATACCGGCGGGAGCCATGAGAGCACCTGACGCATAATAGATCACCACCGTGTCTGCCCCGAGGGAGAATAAATCCTGGCCAAACTCGTTGAAGCGGACATCTGCATCGCCGGCCCCGCGTGCCCAGGGGTCCTTGTTGATTACCCTGGCGTTGAGGATATCAAGTGACCAGCTGTAGTCGCAGGTCGCAAGATAGCTTCCGGCACAGACTCCGGCATAGGCTCCGCCGCGTGCGACGAAGGCACGCACACTATCTCGTCCGGCCTCCTGTAACGAGGAGGCCTGTGCGGAGGCGCTTCCGCCGGGATGTATCAGGACATCGAAGCCATCCAGGATACCCGCGCGGATATCGGCTCCCAGAACCCTTGTAACATCGAATAGAGTCGTATCGGCCAGAGCATCTGCCAGATCTTCCTTCGATGGACCCGTTCCATCATCATCATACAACGCTACCTTGATAGGATATGTTTGAGCCATGGACGGGTGTACAACCATGAGAAGCAGGCCGATCAGTAGCAGTACCCACCTCAGGTTCTTCACTTTCAGGTTCTTCACTTTTTATAACTCCTATTGCTGTTCAAGCCAATTCGATCCCTTCACCGGATTTTTACCTTTACATAATCCGGGTGCCATTACTTTCTGACACCCGGATTATTTTTATCGATTCAGAGTGATGATTCCACCTCTAGCGCAGAAGTATCATCTTCCTGGTCATACTCTCCTTGCCGGTAACCAGCCTGTAGAAGTAGACTCCGCTGGAGACCTGGTCGCCTCCGGCATTCTGCCCAGTCCACTTCTGGGTATGGTATCCCGCGCTCTGGACTCCGTCCACCAGCCTCGCTACCCTGCGTCCCGATACATCGAATATGTCCAGCACCACATGCTCTCTATCAGAAATGGAATACCTGATAGTGGTCGCGGGGTTGAACGGATTCGGGAAGTTCTGCGACAGCTCGAACTTCGGAGCAGGCGTATTCTTCTCCTCGGTAAGGAAAAGAGTTACTGTCCCGCTCTCGCCGGCAACATCTACCCTGTAGCGGTAGCCGCTCTCAGGCTCAACATCATTGTCCACAAAACTGTAGGACATCTCGTCATCACTGGCGATATCAACATCCAGTGGCTCGAATCCGCCACCGGCGGTGTTCTCCCTGTATACCGTGAACCTTTCGGGCCCTTCCGCTTCAAGAAGCTTCCAGCTTACCCTGATACTCATATCCCTGAGCGAACAGTCAAAGGACTGAAGCAGGGTTGCCACGATCCCCTCGTTCGCCATGGTCATGGTATTCAGTTCATCTACCCCGGAGCAGGTTACCGTGTTTACCGATATATCCCTGCTGGAGGTATAACGTTCCCACTGAACACCGTCATAGGCATACGCCGCCAGAACGTTCTCCTGGACTCCGTTCAGCTCCGATTCATCGTAATGCTGAACAACTGCCGCATCCAGGCCGCTGTTATTGGCGGGGACTATATTGAAGTATCTGTTGATACCCTGAGCTCCGTCAATGGCAAGAGAACTGCCGGTTACACGCGTTACCTCTGTGGCCCCGGGGGCGCCGCCGGCCGCGTTGACCTCTATCCCTATACCGCCGAAGGTCTCATTCACTGACTGAGATACCGTCCTGGTGGTCATCACGGTACCTACTACCGTCATACCATCACTTTCGACCAGGCTGGCCGCCGGGCCGAGGGTCAGCGTATAGGCATCGGTGAAGATATCGCTCCCCGTGGCACTGCAGACACCGTTAACCGTCAGATCGGCCCCCAGGGTTACACCCTGGTCGCCGGTAAGATCGAAGTTGTTAACCACGCCTGTTGCGGTGGGAAGCTCCGGGCCGGTGGTAACGTTGGTGGACAGGCTGGCGTACTCCATATCAACCATCCCCACAAATACCGGGGCTTCCGGAATGGTTCCGACCAGTCTTCTGATCCTCGCTCCATCGGCCATTTCCAGGGTCAGTTCAGGGTCGCTTATATCGAGATGCCCCGAAGTGAGCTGAAGTTCACCCTGAATGGTTAGCGTCCTGGCTGAACCAGCTTGAATAACACTCTCTGCCGAGTAGCAGTTGTCCAGTTCACCCGTTACAACACGGTCGGCGCCAAGTGTCCATATCTTCCTGGATCCTGAATCTGTATTCTTCAGCTCCAGATTATGGTAATCCATATCGAATACAGTCTGGTCGCTGCTGCTTCTGGGATAAACTACCGTTCCCTGATTGACCGAGAAGGGAGGGTAAGTTGGTGCAGAAGCGTAGCTTATTACAGTTCCGCCCTCCAGAAGAGCGATCTGGTTGGGAGTAGTTGGATTGTCATACCAGATATCTGTATTTAGGGATAGCCGGAAGGTACCGCCTGACTTGACCGTGATGGTACCCGGATTGAAATCACTGGTCCCCATGCTTCCGCCCTCGGAGTACCAGGGTATCCTCAGCAGGCCGCCGTCTTCGATATCAATATCGCCGATATTAATGCGGTTGCTGCTGTAATTGGCCAGGTAGGCCTCCCCGAAAATAGTCATCTTGCCTATCTTGGAGCTGTCGTCACCGATGAAATTGCCGCGCCTGATGTGGGAATACTCTCCCAGCATCCTGAAAACGCCGTTCTCGTGAACGATGATCTCCGGAGTGGTAGCGCTTCCCCAGGTGGTGCGCCCTTCGATATCGTCTCTGAGCCCAAGCTCAAATTCGCCGTTTATGACCTCAAGCTTGTCTCCGATACCGAGCCTGTACAGGCCAGCGGTTCCCTCGATAGGATTGGTTGTGAATTTACCCGCGGATTTATCTACCACCAGGTTCCTGATACGAAGTGGATAGGGCGAGGTGCTGGTTGTACCGAGATTATGGATGGTCTGAATCTCGGCATCTCCGGTAAAGATCATATCCACACCCGCATCCCAGAGGTTTCCTCCGGAATAGAAGGGGTTCACCGAAGTGTTATAGCGGTAAAAATCACCGTAAATGTAGATGTCGTCCTCAAGCCCCAGCCGGCCAGTATCATCTTCGAATGAGATATCCAGACAGCTGGCTACCGAATCCACGAAGACCGTGTGGCCACTACCTATTATCACGTTGTCCGTTGCAGTCGGAACAACCTCTCCTACCCAGGTCGACGGGTCATGCCAATCCCCGCCCCTCGCCGATATAATAGACGGTGGGGGAGGAGTAATGGCGAAATATATTGAATCTGTCAGTGTGGACTGGTTTACGGACTCAATCCTGAGCATGCATTCATCGGAATCAACATCCGGAACCAGCCAGTCGTAGGGGGCTGTCTGAGCGGAGGCCACCAGGCTCCAGGTCGCGCCGTTGTCGGAGGAGAACTCGATATCAACCGGCTCAATTCCGCTCTCGGAGAGCCATTCGATTGTCCGCGTACTCCCGGACTCCCACGTCTGCAGCTCCCTGGGAGTGGCAAGGCCCAGGAAAGGATCACTGCTGGTTGCCCACTGGACCGCGTCAGCGACCATATATTCTCTCCCGCTGGTAAGCTCTGGATGAGGACTGAACGCCACTGCGCGCCCCTCGCCGTAGACTCCAAAGGCGAAGGCGCAGGTGCCGATCATAACGCCCGAAGGGGCCCCATTTTCTGCGATCTCCGATGCAAATATCCCTGCCTCTATATAGGGGGGAATAGCTGAATTATCGGAGGGGGCCATCAGGGCGCCCTGATAGTAATCTATTACCACTGTATCAGCGGAAAACCCGAACATCTCCTTGCCAAAATTGTTGAATCTGACATCCACGGGGCCGGTTCCCCTTGCCCAGTGAGCTTTATCTATAACCTTGGTATTCAGGATATTCAGGGACCAGGTATAGTCGCTGGATGCCAGGTAGGAACCGGCACAGATACCCAGGTAACCTCCACCCCTGTTGATGAAGGCGCGCACGCTGTCACGGCCGCTCTCCTGAAGGGATTCAGCCTGGCCTGAGCCGCTTCCTCCCGGGTGAATAACAATGTCGAAGTTCTGAAGGATACCCGCACGTATATCAGCCCCCAATACGTGTGTGACATTAAAAAGGGTCGTGTCTGAAAGTGCGGCTTCAACATCAAAGCGTGAATCGCCTGTGCCGTCATCACTGTAAAGGGCCACTTTAATAGGATAACCCTGGGCTAATGCAGAATGGGCAACCATCAGCTGCACTACCAGCAGGATTAAAAACCACTTTGTTTTCTTCATGCCTCGCTCCATTCTCTGTGAAATAATCCGGGAGGCCCCTAGTTTCTGTTATTCATACCCAGGTTATTTCTTATTAATTACTCCCGGTATCAGTTTTTTCTATATTCCATTCAATAAAACTCCTCCATATCTTTCATTCCTTGCCTGAACTGTCTCTTTATCTCAACAGGACCATCTTAAGGGTCTGATTTGTCCCGTTTGTTAACATCCTGCAGAAATAGATACCGGAGCTTACATTACTTCCGGTATTATTTATGCCGTTCCAGATCAGCTCGTGGCTCCCCGCGTCCATTAATCCATCCTTGAGAGTCCGGACTGCCCTTCCACTCACATCATAGACTACTATGCTGACAGGACCCTTCTTGCTGAGATCGAACTTAATTCTGGTAGCGGGATTGAACGGATTCGGATATACCGATACCAGCCTGGTAGCCTCGGGCACTCCGGAATCCTCATCCTCCACATCGGTAACAATACCGTCCGGGCCCAGTGTCAGCGTGCCCAGTGAGTTCAGCCCGGCTGCGGTTACCTTATTGGCTATTTCATCCACTAAAGCGCCGCCTCCAAACCAGTCGCCACTGGCATCGTATCTGGAGTAGGCCTCCAGATTTCCTTCTGCGATACCATTCAGCTCGGACTCGTCATAATGGGCCACCACGGTGGCATCCAGCCCGATATTCTCGGCAGGAGAGATTTCGAAGTACCTTGCCATACCGCTGCTTCCGGCAATATCAAGAGGTGTGCCGGTTACACGGGTTACAGAAGTAACTCCCGGAGCTATGCAGGCAGCATTGATTTCAAAACCGATCCCTCCAAAGGTTTCGTTGACTGCCTTGGAGACCGTCCTGGTAGCCGCTACCGTACCCACTACTGTTATACTGTCCGATTCCACCAGATTGGCCAGGGGGCCAAGAGTAAGGGTGTATGCACCGGTGAATATATCACTACCGGTAGCAAAACAGGTATCGTTCACCGTAACATCCGCGCCCAGGGTTACCCCCTCGTCTCCAGTCAGCTCGAAATCATTGAGAACATTAACATCGGTTGGAAGTTCCGGTCCGGTGGTTACATTGGTAGAAGTACTTGCGTAGATAATATCCACCGTACCGGCGAAAGCTGGAGCGTTGGTTATGGTGCCGAGCACCCTCTTTATGGTAACACCATCCGCCAGCTCCAGAGTAGCCTCCGGGTCGCTGTTATCGATCGAACCGGTGGACATGTACAGCAACCCTTCAACCGTTACCTTATGAGCGGCAGAAGCGGTAATAACCAGATTGCCGTCGTAGTTAGTCTTCAGGGTATCAGCGATCACGCGGTCGGCAGTCAGATCCCAGATCTTGCTGTTATCCGGATCCAGCGATATCTCAAGATCCTTGTAATCCATATCCATGATCTGCTGGTCGGTGGTACCATCCCGGGAATATCTTACCGTTCCGTTATTGGTAAATGACAGGGGGAAAGTAGTAGTTGAGGACTTGGTGTCATAAACACCGCCCTCTTCCAGGGTCACTACCGCGGAAGTCCCCCAGATATCGGAGGTGGTGTAGTTTTCAAGCTCGCCCCCCGCCTTGATGGTCAGCGGGCCGCAATCGAACTCTCCTCCACCCATCGCCGTGCTGGTTATTACCTTACCGCCGCTCTCTATATCCACGCCGGTCAGGTTTATCTCCCGGCTGCTTGCATCGCGGAATGTTGCCTTGCCGTAAACCGTAACAGTTCCTATGGGAAGGTGTTCGCCTCCCTCATAATCGCTGCGAACGTGATGCGCACCGCTTCCATCCGCCATATGCAGCTCGCCGTTCTCCCGGATGATAATATTCGGGAGGGGGTTACCTGTGAAGAAACCGCTGGTTGCCCAGCGCCCCTCTATATCGTCACCCGCTTCCAGCTCGAACAGGCCATTTATAATCTCCAGGCTGTTCTGGATTCCCAGGCGCATATCGTTGCCTGCAGTCTGAACCCTGCCTCCGCTCTTGTCCACTATAACGTCCCGGAAGGATGTGGATCCTCCGCCTGTATTCCACCCGCTCAGTGTCTGAACTGCCGAGCCGGCGAACTTAATATAAGCATCAGTGGCGCTCCATCCGTGATCAAATACGCAGTGATCAGTACTGTACAGGGTGAAATCGCCGTATACCGTGAGCATGCTGTTAGAGTTCATGTCAATATAGGCATCATTTCCACCGAAAGAGATACTGTTACACATGGCGTCGTTGTTATCCACGGAAATCGTATCTCCTGCATTGATCAGAACATTATCGGTACTGTCCGGCACTGCTCCGCCTACCCAGGTGGAGCCGTCCGTCCAGGAGCCGCTGCCCGCTGTCAGTATCTGTGCTCCGGTCAGAACCGGGACAAACAGCAGCAAAAGGGCAGAAGCTATACAAATAGCATTCTTTCGCATTCTACTAAACCTCCTTCTAGTGCTTCTACGTAACTGAACGAATTAATTATCTCAACAGGACCATCTTAATGGTCTGACTGGTCCCCTCTGTGACCATCCTGCAGAAATAGACACCGGAGCTTACATTGCCTCCGGCAGTGTTGATTCCGTTCCAGGTCAGCTCATGGCGCCCGACGTCCATCGTCCCTTCCTTGAGAGTCCTGACTGCCCTTCCACTTACATCATAGACCACTATACTGACAGGTCCTTTCCTGCTGAGGTCGAACCTGATCCTGGTAGCCGGATTGAACGGATTCGGATATACCGAAACCAGCCTGGTAACCTCTGGCAGCCCTTCATCCTCCTGCACATCGGTAACAATACCGTCTGGCCCAACTGTAAGCGTACCCAATGAGTTCAGCCCAGTCGCGGTTACCGTGTTCGCCACCTCATCCACTACAGCGTCTCCGCCAAACCAGTCCCCTCCCGAACCGTACCTGGAGTAGGCCTCCAGAACTGTTTCGCTGATACCACCGAGCTCCGAATGGTCGTAATGAGCAATTACCGTAGCATCCAGCCCAATATTTTCCACAGGGGAGATCTCAAAGTACCTCTCTATACTGCTACTTCCGGCAATATCAAGGGAGGATCCGGTTATACGGGTTACCGTGGTCACTCCCGGAGCTATGCAGGCTGCATTGATCTCCAGCCCGATTTCCCCGAAGGTCTCGTTGACTGCCCTGGATACTGTCCTGGTGGTTGTTACCTCCCCCACCACTGTTATGCTGTCCGATTCCACCAGATTGGCAGAGGCGCCCAGGGTAAGTTTATACGCATCGGTGAATATGTCACTCCCAGAGGCTGTGCATGTACCATTTACCGTCACATCGGCACCCAGGGTTAATCCCTCATCCCCGGTCAGCTCGAAATCGTTCAGGATGCCAGTACCGGAGGGAAGCTCCGGGCCTGTAGTTACGTTGGTCGATGTGCTGGCGTAAATTATATCCACTGTTCCTGCAAATAGAGGAGCGTCCGTTATAGTTCCTATCACTCTCTTGATCAATACCCCGTCGGCCAGCTCCAGAGTCACCTCCGGGTCGCTGATATCTATCGAACCGGTGGACATATGAAGCATCTCCTCCACTGTGACCTTATGAGCGGATGATGCGGTAATCACCAGGTTCCCGTCGTAGTTAGTCTTCAGGGTATCGGCGATTACACGGTCTGCTCCCAGGTCCCAGATCTTGCTGTTGTCCGGGTCCAGAGATATCTCCAGGCGGTGATAGTCCATATCCACTATCTCCTGGTCGGTAGTCCCCTCCCTGGAATACCTCACCGTACCGTTATTGGTAAACGATGCCGGGAAGATCGTTGAAGAGGCTTTGGTATCGAAGGTGCCGAACTCCTGCAGAGTCACAACCGCGCTGGTTCCCCAGCAGTCCGAAGTAGTGTAATTCTCCAGCTCACCGCCGGCCTTGATGGCCAGCGGGCCGCACTCGAACTCTCCCCCACCCATAGCCGTGCTGGTTACCACCTTCCCGCCGTTCTCGATATCCACTCCGGAGAGATTTATGCCGTAAGAGCTGGCATCACGGAATGTCGCCTTACCGTAAACCGTTACCGTTCCTATCGGAAGATGGTCACCGGAATCGTAATCGCTCCGGATGTGGTGCGCCCCGCTCCCGTCCATCATATGCAGTTCGCCACCGGCCTGGATAGTAATATCCGGAAGGGGATTGCCGGTAAAGTAGCCGCTGGACGCCCATCGCCCTTCTATATCGTCGCCCACCTCCAGCTCGAAGAGGCCATTTACTATCTCCAGGGAGTTCTGGATCCCCAGGCGCATATCGGACCCGTCTGTCTGAACTCTGCCGCCGCTTTTATCTATGATTACATCACGGAAGGATGTTGATCCCCCACCGGGATCCCATCCGCTGAGAGTCTGAACAGCTGAACCGGCGAATTTTATATACGCATCGGTGGCGCTCCAGCCGGCCTCAAAGACGCAGTGATCGACACTGAATATGGTAAAGTCGCCATATACTGTCAGCATGCTGTTGGCATTCATATCGATATTTGCGTCATTTCCTGTGAAGGAAATATCCCTGCACATGGCGTTGCTGTTATCTACGCTTACCGTATCACCCGACTGAATAACCACGTTGTCTGTGCTGTCCGGAACTACCCCACCGACCCAGGTGGAGCCGTCGGTCCAGGAGCCGTCAGTGCTGGAAGCAATATAATCGATCCCTGTCTGGGCGCATGTCAGAGTATCAAAGCTGGCCAAACCGGTTGCTGTAACCGTGTTCTCTGTTTCATCAACAGTTGAGCTGTAACTTGTCCAGTTCCCACCGGCATTGTTATAAAGCTTCAGCTCTCCTTCCAGAATCCCGTTCAGCTCTGATTCGTCGTAATGATGTACTACCGTGGCATTAAGCCCGCTGTTGCTGGCCGGAGAAATTTCAAAATAACGCTCTATCTCATTCGCTCCATCGATCGAGACGGTGGAGCCGGTCACCCTGGTCACTCCTGTTACACCGGGGGCTCCACCGGCGGCGTTTATCTCTAAACCTATGCCTCCGAAGTTCTCATTTACCGACTGTGATACAGTACGGGTTGTTGCTACTGTACCAACCACAGTTTTATCGTCATCCTCGACCAGTGTTGCAGATGGACCGAGGGTCAGGGTGTGGCCATTGGTAAATATATCACTACCGCTAACAAGGCAGCTGTCGTTCACCGTGACATCCGCACCCAGGGTTACCCCCTCGTCGCCGGTCAGCTCTAACTTCTGAAGTATGGCGGTACCGGTGGGCAGTTCCGGGCCGGTGGTAACGTTTGTAGATGTGCTGCCGTATATTATATCCACAGTGCCGGCAAAAACAGGGGCGGCAGTTATGGAACCGACAACTCTCTTAATCAAAACGCCATCAGCAAGTTCCAGGATTACCTGCGGGTCGCTGTTATCAATCGTTCCCGAAGAGATATGAAGCACACCCTCCACCGTAACCTTATAGTTGGTTGAAGAGGTAATCACCAGGTTACCGTCGTAGTTTGTCTTCAGGGTGTCCGCTATAACCCGGTTGGCTCCCAGGTCCCAGATCTTGCTGTTATCCGGGTCATCAGATATCTCCAGCCGGTGGTAATCCATATCAGTAATCTGCTGATCGGTGGAACCGTCTCGTGAGTACCTGACCGTACCGTTGTTGGTAAACGATGACGGGAAGATAGTCGAAGAAGCCTTGGTATCAAAGGTGCCGAATTCTTCCAGGGTAACCACCGCAGTGCTCCCCCAGCAATCCGAGGTGGTGTAGTTCTCCATTTATCCCC
>WJIX01000010.1 GCA_014730075.1 bacterium
CTTTACCGTGGCAGACTCATTCAGAAGCGACTTCGGGATACCCACCTGGATTACCGGGATGGTGATGGCCACCCTGATAGGGATGGTCATTATCGGGGGGATCAAGAGGATCGGCAAGGTGGCCAGCCGGCTGGTGCCATTCATGGCCGCGATATATTTCGTCACCACCATAACCATTCTTCTTCTGAACGCCAACCTGATACCCCAGGCGTTCTCAACCATATTCAGAGACGCCTTCAACGCCAAGGCAGGAGTGGGCGGATTCTTCGGTTCCAGTTTCATGTTCATGTTGATATGGGGGGTCAAGCGCGGGATCTTTTCCAACGAAGCGGGCCAGGGGAGCGCCCCCATTGCCCACGCGGCGGCCAAGACAGAAGAGCCGGCGCGGGAAGGCCTGGTAGCTATGCTGGGGCCGTATATCGACACCCTGATGATCTGCACCCTTACCGGCCTTACCATTGTTACCCTGGGAGTGTGGAAGGATAAGAAAAATGCAGAGATACATTTCACCGAACAGGCCCAGGTCTCACTGATCCGGGCAGAGGGCACTATCGGGCAGAATGGCGTTATCCGGGATGAGCACAGGATCGAGACCGGCAGGCTGGAGGTTATCGACGGTGAAGTCCCTGAAGCAATATTCGTAAAGAATCACAGCACCGTGGATAACGCAGTTATCATGCTTGATGAAGAGAGGTTCGACGGCTTCATCGAAATAGTAAGTGAAGGAAATCTCAGGTTCCTTGATAGCGGAGGCATGGAGATTGATACCGGAGAAGTGGTCCTGTACGGGAAGATACTGCTGAACGGCTCGCCCCTTACCGCCTGGGCGTTCCAGAGGGGACTCTCCCGTTTCTTCGACGGAGGGAACTATATAGTTTCCATAGCAGTATTCCTCTTTGCTCTCTCTACCGCCATATCATGGTCATACTACGGCGACCGGAGTATAGAATACCTCTTCGGCAGGAAGGCGATAATGCCCTACAGAATAGTTTTCTGCATCGTCCATTTCCTGGGAGCGATCTTCTCGCTGGAGCTGGTCTGGGGGTTCGGAGATACCGCTCTGGGCCTGATGGCGATCCCCAACCTGATAGCGATCCTGGCCCTGTCCGGGAAGGTTAGGAAACTTGCCAGAGATTATTTCTCCCGTTATTAGCATTCATGACAATGACTTGGCTGACATAATTAAGATATACGCATATTTGTTCATTTATACGCAAACTGAACGATTGACAGAAGAACAAAAAATGCTTATAATTTAAACGAAGTCCCTGCTGGAATAGTGTCAGGATGGTTCTGGAAAGAATCGCGGGCTCATAAATTTTATGGAGTTTCAGAGTAATCCTGATCCACGTTTTGCGCGGGGGCTTTTTCAGGTTCTATTCCCGATTTCCACTGATAACTAAAATTAGGCAGCCGCTTTTATTACTCCGACCACTCCGTCACCTTGCCGTCCTCGAAAACAATATACGGTTTTTCCTTAACATTACGAGGGTCCACGTATTTCCACTGTATCTGGAGCGACCCGCTGATATTTACGGAATCCCGCTCCACCGGGGGGCCCCATGATTCAAGAGCTGCCTCCTGGCTCATACCCTCTATAAGTTCATGGTTGAGGATCGCCCTGGAAACTTCCTTGCCGTATCTCCAGAGGTTATCACGATAACGCTTCTCGGGGCTCTCGAACCAGAGCAGCTGATGGATAGCATTTTCATATTTCTCCCTGGTCAACGGCCTCTCCAGCTCAAGGGCATGCCTGTACTTACGGCCATCCGGGCCCCTTACTCCCAGTGCGCCGTGCCAGTGCAAATCCAGCTCCACAATCTTCAATTTCTTGTCCTGTTCGATAACACCGTTCTGCCCGGTATCCACTATATAGCTCTTTGTCCAGGCGGTTCTTCCCTCGTACTTATCCCTCAGAGCGTCCATATCCTCAATAGGCATATCCCTGGTAACCAGGCCCCAAAGATTACACCCTGAAATAACAGCAGCCGCCAGTAGCAGCAGGACAATAAATTGCTTTGTTCTCACCCGTGATCCTCCTTCTTACATATTATAGATGCTGACTTAGATAAAGATAGAAACGCAAACTTTTTAAATCAAGTCTTTTCTATGTAACTCCCTGCAGGTGATTAAGAATCATCCTCTTTTTATCACTCTCAAGGTCTATCGCTATCAGGTCAATTCTTATCTCCTCCTCCGTCCCGAAGCCTTTTTCGCTGAGATAGGCCAGGGCCGCATCCCTTATCCTATCCAGTTTCTTAGGAAGTATACTCTCCAGCGCGCTTCCGAAGGTACTGGAGCGGCGCATCTTGACCTCCGCGAAGACCAGGCACCGGTCGCGCTCCGCGATGATATCGATCTCAAGGCGCCCAGCCCGGTAGTTTCTCTCCAGTATCCGGTATCCGGAAAGCAGAAGATACCTTGCCGCTATCTCCTCCCCGCTACCTCCGGCATCAACATTCTCTCCCCTCATCCCCGCACCTCCCCGGACTGATTAATGCCTGAAGCTCTTCCTGTGAATCTCTGTTATCCCAAGCCGCCTGATGGCTGCCTTATGCTCGCCGGTCCCATATCCCTTGTTCCTCCTGAAGCTGTACCCTCTGTAACGGCCGCACAGCTCTCTCATTATCCTGTCCCTGAAGACCTTGGCCACAATGGAAGCGGCCGCTATACAGAAGCTTCTGCCATCGCCTCCGGTAAAGGGGCTGGCCGGGATATCAATATCAGGCACCTTCCTGCCATCCACAATCACGAGGTCAGCTTTTACCGGCAGGGATTCCACCGCAATCTTCATCGCCTTGAGGGTGGCATTCAGGATATTGATCCTGTCGATCTCCTCCGGCCACACCGTCCCGGTACTCCAGGCGGCAGATTTTTTCAGAATAATTTCGTATAGCGCCTCACGCCGGGATTCACTGATCAGTTTGCTGTCCCTGACACCGTCAAGCTCCCCGCAATGATCGCATATGACAGCCGCGGCCACTACCGGCCCCGCCAGCGCTCCCCTGCCGGCCTCATCCACTCCGGCCAGCACGGCGGCGCCTCCGCCGCTGACTCTCCTGTCGAATTCCACCAGCTCGGTCAGCAGACCGGCCCTGGCGGAACGGGATCTGGCAGCTATTTCTTCTTCTCCTTCACTCTGCCGCTCTTGCCAAGGCGGGAACGCAGGTAGTAGAGCTTTGCCCTTCTTACCCTACCCTCGCGGATAACTTCCAGCTCCTCTATATTGGGCGAATGAAGAGGAAACACTCTCTCAACGCCTATACCCTGGCTGATCTTACGAACGGTGAAAGTCTTTCCGATTCCGGTTCCACGGCGCTGTATCACCGTGCCCTCGAACTTCTGCTTCCTTACGTTCTCTCCCTCACGGATCTTCAGTCTCAACCTGACTGTATCGCCGATGTTGAAATCGGGTAGATCATCCTTTATTTGCCTGGCTGATAACCTGTTAATAATATCCATCCTGCCTCCTTATATTCTCCTTTTTGCTCACGGAAGGCGCCGATATATGCCCTCCTTTTGAAATAATTGATTCCTTAACTCTCAATTCTCGCATCCGCCGCGAAAGCGCTCTGTCCTCTCAGCGGCTGAATTCCTTCTCCACTCCTCTATCCTGGCGTGGTCGCCCGATATAAGCGGCTCAGGCACCTTAAGGCCCCGGTATTCCCGGGGTTTGGTATAGTAGGCGCTGTCTAGCAGCTGCTCCCGGTCCTCTCCGGAGAATGAATCGGTATCCCTGGACTCTTCGTTTCCCAGCACTCCAGGCAGGTACCTTACCACCGAATCAGCCACCATCAGGGCGGGAAGCTCCCCACCGCTGAGGATGAAATCCCCGATCGATATCCTGTCGGTTACCACCAGGTCATTTATCCTTTCATCCACTCCCTTGTACCGGCCGCAGATGAATATGATCTTTTTGTTACCAGCCAGCTCTTCTGCCACCTGCTGGCTGAACTGCCTTCCGCAGGGAGACATCAGGACCACAGAAGTTTTACTCCTGTCCATATCTCCGTACACACTCTCCACAGCCTCAACCACCGGCTGGACCATCAGGATCATCCCAGGCCCACCCCCGTAGGGGTAATCATCAACGCTTCCGTGCCGGTCAACCGCGAAATCCCGGAGGTTGACTACTGAATAACCGGCCATACCCTTCCGGGAGGCCACCCCCAGCACCCCCGTGCTGAGTACCCCCTCGAATATAGAGGGGAATATTGTTATGAACGCGAACTCGATTCCTCTATCTTCATTACCAGACAAGATCAAGCAGCCCTTCCGGGGGGTCTATACGGATCAGGCCCTTCCCGTAGTCGATATCCGGGATTATTTCCGGAACGAAGGGGAGGATATAACGCCTGTTCTCACCGGCTACGATTATGCAGTCCTGCATCGAGCTGGAGACCAGATCTATAACCTCTCCGATCATCTCCCCCTCCGTCATGAAAACCTGCATTCCCACCAGCCGGCACCGAAGCCCTCTCTCCGGGTAATCGGACTCATCCATCCCCTCCAACGAAAGCTCCAGCCTATGGCCCACCACATTCTCCGCGTCCTGAATGGACTCAAGTTCGGTAAACTTTATTACGTAGGTACCGCCCTTCCTCCGGTATTTCTCCATCCGCACCGGCCTTCTTCCCGCCTTGACCGATACCAGAGAGAGCTGGTCCCTCTCCAGTGCCCCGGTCCAGAAGTCAGGCCCGGGAAGAAGTTTTATCTCACCCTTGAGGCCGACGGTATTTACTATATCTCCGAGTTCAGCGTAATCGAGCATCTGATGCATCCTCCCTCAGGAAGCTACTCCCTGATCTCCAGGAGCACCTTCTTACCCTTTCTGGCCGAGGCGGCGTTGACCAGGGCCCGAAGCGCCTTGGCTGTCTGGCCGTTCTTCCCGATGATCTTACCCACGTCGTCCTCCGCGACAGAGATGACCACGATTATGGCCTTGTCGCGCTGCTCTTCGCTTATCTCTATCTTGTCCGGTTCGTCCACCAGCATGGCGGCGAGTTCTCTTACCATTTTCTTGATATCTTCAACACTCATATATTTCCTATCCTCTATTGATAACAGATCTTTTTAATACGGATGCTGTATAGAGCCCCTGTTGCGGATATTCCGGCCTACTTCTCCTCTTCTTCCTCTTTCTCTCCGGCGTCCTCTTCTTTCTTCTCCTCAGCGGCTGGCTCTTCTTCCTTCTTCTCATCGGCAGCAGGTTCATCTTCTCCGGCAGGTTTCTCTTCCGGTTTCTCCTCCACCTTTTCCCCGGCAGGCTCTTCCTTTTTCTCTTCCTCTGCCCCGGCAGCCTCTTCGGCTTTCTCCTCAGGCTTTTCTTCGGCCTTTGCCTCTTCAGCTTCCTCAGGCTTCTCTTCTGCCTTTGCCTCTGCCGCCTCTTCCTGCGCTTTCGCCTCTGCAGCTTCGGCTTCTGCCTTTGCCTTCTCCTCCTCTTCCTTCTTCTCTGCCTCTTTCTGGGCTATTGTCTTGGCGGCGGGCTGCTTCTTTCTTCTCTCCTCGATGATTGCCTGCATATCGGGTATCTTTACACCCTCTCTGTGAAGCTGCCAGCGCTCCATAATCCCCTCGTGCCTGAAGATATTTTCAACATTCTCCGAAGGGCGCGCTCCCTTATCCATCCATTCCCATATCTTGTCTTCGTCCACATTTACTTCGGCAGGTTCCTTCATCGGATCATAATATCCGAGGATCTCTATGAAACGGCCGTCACGGGCCCTTCGAGAGTCAGCCACCACTACCCTGTAGAAGGGGTGCTTCTTTTTTCCCATTCTCTTTAATCTGATCTTTACTGACAAATTCTACCTCCGTTAATTAAAACTGGTTCATTGGGAAACCTAATGATTTTCTTCCCGGTGTCAACTTTGAAAATTGTTTTACCATCTTCTTCATCTGCTTGAACTGTTTGAGCAGCCGGTTCACGTCCTGAACGCTGCTTCCGCTTCCGGCGGCTATTCTCTTTCGCCTGGAACCGTTTATGATATCGGGGTCGTTTCTCTCCTCCGGGGTCATCGACTGGATAATCGCCTCAACCCTCTTCATCTGGGATTCATCAACGTCAGAGGCTGATATCTTGCCTCCCATACCCGGTATCATCCCCACCAGCTGATCCAGCGGCCCCATTTTCTTAAGCGACTGCAGCTGGTCCAGGAAGTCCTCCA
>WJIX01000161.1 GCA_014730075.1 bacterium
CGGTAAAAGTTTCATTGGCCAGCCAGTATTGATCTATACCGTCGGGAACGATGATCTCCGGCTTCAACTGGTATATCCCCGGGGATGCGTCACTGATATTCAGAATAATGGAGATGTCCGAGGTGACTATATCTTCCACCAGGTCCTTCGCGCCGCTGAAGGTCAGGGATGTTACCGGCGGGGAACACCTTATCTCCAGGTCCTGGTTATCCACCAGTATGGTGGGTGGTATATTGGCAAGAGTCCTCGTTTTTCTCTCTTTTATCTTCAGCTCCACATGTACCTTCTCCGGATCTATCTCAATACTGAAACCCCGACTCAATACCATGACTTTCTCTGATATGACTCAGGTCCTGTTTCTGATATCGATCTCCTCGGTAGGCAGGAAGTTGATATCCTCCAGCACATTGGAGGCCCCCCTGACCGTTACGGTACTGGGGATTATTACTGGGTTTTCCATGATGATATTCTTCCGGTTCATGTTACCGCTGTAGACCAGCTTGACCGGTACGGACCTGGTAAGCACCTTCCTGAAATTGAGGGCAAGCACCTTCGGTTTGTCGATCTTTACCTCCCTGGGCTTTTCCCCATCGGGAAAGGTCAGGATATCGGGCGAGAGGCGGAAATTAACCCAGCCCTCCCTACCCCTGGAGAGATCCACTATAGCTTCCATATCTCCGAACAGCCTCATCCTCATAAGGTTTGCCCTTGTCTCCTTTATGGTAACCTCGATACTCTCGGGAATTTCATTTACAACGGTAAGTGAATCGGGCAGGCCGGTGAGCGCCAGTGGTACTCTCATGGACTGGTCTTCAACCCTCTGGGCAGTCACGTGGATCCACAGGAAGAAGGCACATAGTATAGAAATTATCTTGGCCCTGTAATTATGGGTTATGATTCTTATAAGTCGCTTTATATTCAATTCTTTTCTCTATACACCCTGATTTCCTGGCCGGGATATATGGTAGTATTTCTACTGAAATCATTCAACCGGCATAGTGAACTGAGGTCGAGTCCGTATTTCTCGGCTATGCTCCAGAGGGTCTCTCCCCTGCATACGGTATGGGAGAAATAACTGCTCACGGCAACATCCCTGGCGGAAGGAGGATAGGCTTCGAAATATCTGAAAATGCCCTCTGCGATATTCCTGGCAATCCAATCCCGCATATCCTTCTTCTTGAGGTATCTGACATCTCTCGCATTGGAGAGATAGGCCGTTTCGACGAGAATCGAGGGCATTGATATAGAACGCAATACAACAAAATTGGCCTGTTTCACGCCCCGCGGTGGAATATTTCTCGAACCGGAGATTTCATCATTTACGTAAAGAGCCAGCCTGGAGCTCTTTTCCATAATGTCTGTTTCGGTGAGGTCAAGCAGGATTCTCTGAACGTCATTGTTCAATGTTCTACTCTCTCTTTCCAGATCATGAAGTACATTTTCCCTCTCCGCCACTCTCTGTGCATTTTCGTCCGAGGCACCGGTGAGCGACAGGAAATAAACCTCTGAGCCCCTCACATTATAATTATCAAAACGGTTCGCGTGGACGGATACGAAGCAGTCTCCCTGATGCTCTCTGGCGATCTGTATTCTCCTGTAACGCCCTACGTAATAATCTCCCTCTCTGGTCATAACGGCATGATAATCCGGCTTTTTCTCAATATAACGTTTAAGGAGAAAACAGATATCAAGGACCACATCCTTTTCCTGAAGGCCGAATCTTGAACATGCTCCGGGATCACTGCCTCCGTGGCCCGGGTCTATGATAACCACCTTCTTTCCGCTCGATACTATCTCTTCGATCCTGTCCCTCTTTACCTGAACTTCCCTGTCTGAGAGATTTCTTTTCAGGTCAAAAACAATCCTGTAGGGGTGGCTCCTGTTAGGTTTAAGGGCAAAATCGCTGTAATCCGTTTTTCGAGGCAGATCAAAAACCACCTGTCCCCCCGAACGGAGCCTGTTTATCCTGATCCTTTCGATTACCCCGTCACCTACTGTAAAAGGCTCGACCCCCGATGCAAATCGGCTACCGGGAATATCAATGGCTATCCTGTGAGGGTTGTCCAGAACCCTGACCCGGTAAACGGATTCTCCGCTCATATCGAGAACCACCCTGGTGTGATCGGGAGCTGTCCAGGACCGGATCCTGTTTACCCTGAGTGATGATGCCGATGTGACGCTGCTTACAGCCCCACAAGAAATAAGAAGAAGCAGAATTATGAATCTCTTGTTTTTCATAACCTCATCTCAGGCCGGAATATACAGTTCAAACTGTTATCAATGAAATAATATTTGCTTAAGTCTGCTCTGACAAGGGAATTCTTTGCGGAAAGCATTTATTCGAAGTAATAATCGTCCGGTATGATGTAATGGAGCGGATTCCTGTGAACTCCCCTGAAAACCACTTCATAATGAAGGTGCGGGCCGGTTGATCGGCCGCTGTTTCCGACCAGCCCCAGCACTTCGTTCCTCTTTATATGCTGCCCCCTTTTAACCAGGGCCCTGGAAAGGTGGGCGTACCTTGTCTTGAACCCGTTCCCGTGATTGACCTCCACCACCAGCCCGAATCCCCCATCCTTCCTGGACATGGTCACGTATCCGTTAGCCGTGCAGACCACCGGCACCCCCGCCCTGGCACAATAATCAACCCCTTCATGCAGGCATATCCTCCCGGTGAAGGGATCTATCCTTCTGCCGAACCTGCTGGATAGAAATCCGCCTCTCAGGGGCCGGACAGAGGGAGTGCAGTCCCTGACTTTCTTTTCCTTCTCCAGCAGATCTACTATTTTTCTATAACTTTTCAGCTGAAGCTTTGACTGTCGGACCAGCTTGTCCAGGTCCTGCTCGAATGAAAAGAACCTCTGAGCTGATGGCTCCGCAATATTGCCTCCGATTCCAACCTGCCACACATCCCTTGACAACGGGTCAAGGCCCGCCAGCATTCTGGCCCTGTTCTGAAGATCAAAATTATTCTCCATTCTCTTCTCAAGAGTAGCGACCTTAGCCCTGAACCTCTCTATTTTCTTCCTGAGTAGCCTGTTCTCCTCCGCCAGACGGGCTGTTTTAATCCCATCCCGGGCCAGGCCGGCGTACCTGATACTTCCAATGATCAGAAAGACTATCAGCGAAAATGCTGCAGCCAGCGCGGAGATGGCAAGAACGCGGGGGATTCTGATCGATTTTACACCCCTGTTCCCGCTACGTATATACAGAAAATTAAAATGCTTGCTCATATAAACCTTTTTCTGCCGTCCTCTTACAAACCGAAGGTGGAATACTAATCCAGTACGGATAATTATTAATCTGCAAACAATATTCCATTTATGGTAAAACGGGTGGAAATTTCCACCCGTCTCAAATTATCAGATTTTCAGAGCGGCTACTAAATTAATCCTCGATGTAATCCTTCAGGTATTTGCTCCTGGTTACATGCCTCAGCCTCTTGATCGCTTTCTCCTTGATCTGCCTGATCCTTTCACGGGTAAGGTCCATTTTCCTGCCGATCTCCTCCAGGGTGAGCGGTTCTTCACCGTTCAGTCCGAAATACATGATCAGGATATTCTTCTCTCTCTCGGTGAGTGTATCAAGGGTCCTGCGCATATCACCGCTCAGGGAATTTGTATAGGTCATCTCATCGGCCGATTCCTGGTCATCGTCAACCAGATAATCACCAAGGGAGTTCTCCTCCGGGTCATTGTTGTAAGAGGCATCCAGCGACAGATGGCTATTCGCAATCTTCATGGTATCCCGAACCTCACTCACCGATACGCCCAGCTTGTCCGCAATCTCATCCACTTCCGGCTCACGCCCCAGCTCCTGGTCGAGCTGCCTGGAAATCTTTCCTATTCGGTAGAGTGTCCCAGCGCGGTTAAGGGGCAGCCTGACGATACGGGACTGTTCAGCCAGGGCCTGAAGCATCGCCTGCCGTATCCACCACACCGCGTACGAGATGAACTTGAACCCTCTCTTCTCGTCGAACCTGTGTGCGGCCTTAATCAGACCCACGTTACCTTCATTGATGAGGTCAGCAAGAGAAAGCCCCTGATTTATGTAATTCTTCGCTATTGAAACTACAAACCTCAGGTTGGCCTTTATCATCTTGTGAAAAGCCTCTTCATCCCCCTTCTTTATCCTGCGGGCCAGCTGCTTCTCTTCCTCCCTGGTCAGGAGGGGGGTGTTGTTTATTTCAGCCAGATAGAGATCCAGGGATTTCTCGCCAAGATATTCCTTATCTCCGTAATACATTATTCTCACCTGCAACTTCGTTTAAGATCATTATTATCGCTTCCTATTTCTGTATACCCCGCCAGGACACTTATGTTCCACCCTGCGTATATAAAGGAACATAATTTAAACCGATTGATGAATTATTAAAGGTGGGGTTCTCTAAATACTCTGCTTGCTTATCTTACCCTCTCGATTCCTGAAATTTACATACTCCTAACACCTGGCAATGCACATTGTACACCATTAATAGTATTTTGTCAACCCTTTATTACCATCATTCAAGCCGGCTGACAGGCTCGCAGAGGGTATTAGTCACTAAATACTGCTGATATGCCAGCTGAACTGCCATTTATTCCATATTGGTCTATATTACTCCACCCCATAGACACAAATCAACCGGAATAGGGAAAAATCTTCCGGATAAGGGAAAAATTTTCGCCCCCTGTATAAATAGATACTTCAGGGGCAGCCAATTATCCGGTTACTCCTTCTTCTCATCCGCTCCGTTTTCAGGTGAAGTCCCCTCAGAGCTCCTCTCTCTCTCCTTTATCGTCCTGATTTCATCTTCCTTTAGCTCTAATTCCTTTTCCAGCCTGCTGATCTCGCCTACCAGCTTCCTTACCTTATCATCGTCGGCGGTCATATTGCCCCGGTGCCCTTCCACGCTGACCAGGTCGTACACCCTCCCCCCCAGTTCAACCATCCTCTTCTCGATAGACCTGTTAATTCCGGTCATTTCGATTCTGCGCCGCCCCACCTTGGCAACTTCCTCTGTCTTGTCGGAAGCAACCTCATACCATTCGATCAGATTCTTCCTTACCTTGTCCCAGAGAGTATCCATTCTTTCCTCCCGTTAAAATGAACTCCTTCTTTTTACTTGAAATTCTAACACTACTTCGGCATATAATCAATCAAATGACGCCAGCCGGTTAGAGGCAGGCCTCTAAAAAGCTGTTTTTGAACCGTCAACGGAGTATACGATTGAGCAACCGGATATATTTTATCTCGGATACCCACTTCAGATTCCACGATATTAATCAGGCGGAGAGGGAAAAAAGGGAGAAGTTCATCAGATTCCTCCGTTATATCGAAGGGGCTGAGAGGCTATACCTTCTCGGAGATATCTTCGATTTCTGGTTCGAATACCGTTACACTTTTCCCGGGTGGTACTGGGATATCTGTCACCACCTCCAGCTGCTCCGTGATAGCGGTACAGAGATTTTCATTACCGGCGGCAACCACGATTACTGGCTGGGGCGCTTCATATCTGATATCATGGAGTTCACCATTCTGCCACAGTTTTCCATGCATCAGCTCCAGGGCAGGTCTGTTGCGGTCACTCACGGGGATATGATGCTTCCCGGGGACCGGGGATACAAACTGCTGAAGAAAGTTATCAGAAACAGGTTCATTATAAAAATTGCCGGGATGGTTCATCCCGATTTGCTGTTCGGCTTTGCCAGAATCTTCTCTTCAACCAGCAAGGATTTTACCGGGCGGTGGACCGATTACTGGGCCAGTCGTGTTACCACAATTGCCGAAAAAGAATTCTTCAAGTGGGAAAACGACACCTTCATCATGGGGCATATACATAAACCGGTCATGCGTTCTTTTGGCAACAGGATTTTCTGCATTCTGGGAGACTGGGAACAGCACTGCAGCTACCTGAAGCTGGAGGGTGGAAAGTTCTACCGGGGTAGCTATAACGAGGAAGGGAAAACATTTATAGAGAAACGGTGTGCGTTCCCCAGGTCGTAGTCCATCGGCATGTAGGCGTAATCGAACCTTATACTGTTGTAAAGCAATCCTATACCCATGGTGGGGCCCTGGGAGTCATACCCGCCCTTGTACCCGCCTCTTACCGATAGAATGTCCCTGAAGGTATACTCCATCCCGAAGAGGAATTTCTCATCGGTATCGTTCTGTATCAGGAAATCCCCGGAGAGGATGAGATCGCCGTATAGCCATTCCTCACTGGTCTGGTAGGCAGCTCCAAGCCTGATCTGCAGCGGTGGATAAAATTCCTCCTCAACGAATTTTGCCTTAGGCCCCACATTGAGGATAGAGGCGGCAAATGAAAGCCCCCTGATTCGGCTCCTGTGCTTGGCACCGATATCAATGGCGAACCCGGTGGCTGATTCAAAATCGATCTTCTCATATATCAGCTTGGCGGACATCCCCACGGAAAGGTCGGGCAGAAGGTCCATTCCATAACCGGCGGAGGCGGCCAGGCTGTAAGGAGTAAATGTGCCGTCCGGAAGAACCGTGGGGTAATTCCGCCTTCTCTCAAGTTCACCGTAATACAGGCCTGTAAAATTGAATCCCACCGTACCACTCATGAATTCAAAGGCGAGGCTGGCCTGTTCGAATCTGGTATCTACCAGCCATTCAGAGTGCGATGCATTGAGGCTTACGCCCCTTATATCGGCAAGGCCTGCCGGATTGAAGTAGATCCCGGTTGCGTCATCGGCAACCGCGGTAAATGCCTCACCCATACCGGCTGCCCTCGCGCCATTGCCGAGTCTGAGAAAAACGAATCCCGAAGAACCCGGCTCCCCGGCCAGGGCCGGGCTGGAAATAAGCAGACAGATTATTGCGCCGGTGATTATTGCTGATCTGTTCATTGTTCCTCCTGTATCTACAATTTAATCTATTGCCGGGTACTTATCAACTCAGTAAATCATAATTCTACCTTGCAATCGCGAATTTCCTGATATCAGTCCATGAGCCGGCGGCGCCGTCAACCCGCAGGAGGCATATATATACTCCTCCTGCCAGATCGGACACACTTACGCATTTTTCAAAGGGAACCATGCTTCCCTCCGAATAGTGATGCGCTCCTTCCAGCTCCAGAACCTTTTCTCCCTCAATATTCATAATGGTTATTCTTACCTCTGCAGGCCCCTGCAGCCTGGCCCTGACATAGAATCTGTCACCTTCCACGGGATTGGGATAGCAGAAGAATGATCCCTTTCCCGAATTACCCGCAACCGGCCCGGGCTGCTCCAGTAAAAGCCCCCGTGAGGATCCCAGGGGGTCTTTTCTGAACATTAACCAGCCCCGGTCGAGGCCGCTACCAGCCAGTCTGTATCTTACCGCCCTGGATCTGTTACCTCCTCCGGTGACCGGCATAACCGTTCCGGCGGTGAAAACAGATAGAGAATCGTCTTCACCTTCTATGATTACCGGCGTTCCCGTGCCGGCATCCGGAAGTGGCCACCCTTCCAGGGATGAACCGTCCTGCCGGAGGGCATGAATGGCGCCGTAGAAATCTGAAACAACATCATTTGTACCGTCACCGCTGATATCCGCTATCAGCGGTTGAGATATGACCCCCTCCTCGGGGCTGCCCCAACCTGTTATAATACGTACCGGCCAGTTATCTTCTATAATACCTTCTCCCGAAAAAAGATAGAGATTCTCTCGATCGCGTATTGCTGTCTCCGGAATACCATCTCCGTTGATATCGGCAAGAGATGCCTGTGAAAAGGGGCCGGGAGCTTCATATATTCTTACAGTATTTCTCGCCGGGTTCCAGAAGAACACACCCCTGCCGGGCAATCCAGCCACCATCTCGTCGCTGCCATCACCATCCAGGTCAGCCGAAGATGGTATCACCTCGCCGGGGTTTCCTGAATAATTCTCAGATATCACCCTGCTGCAGATCAATTCCGGCCCTTCCGGGGCAATCTCCCAGAACTTCCCCGTGATATCACCATTGGCTGACTTCACCATCACAAAGACTCCACGGTAATTCTCGCCATTTTCTTCAATCCAGCCCGTGGAAGCCTCTGAAACCGGTATTCCGCCAGCGCACCTTCCAGCTCTGAGAACTCCGTTCCCGGTTACAGTGGCTGTGCCGAAAACATCAGCTCCCACCAGGTTGAAATAGACCGAATCAGCTGAGAAAGAGAGTGCCAGCGCCTCCGGCCTGCTGTCGCCATCCATATCGATCATAACCGGCAGGGATAGGGCAGAATCGGGGAGATCAAGGATGCCGGAAGGGCTGCCCGTGCCGATCGGAAAATTCTCTCCTGATAACCTCACCGCGCACAGGGCACCGGAATGGGAAACCCCGAAGACAACCGGTGAGAGTCCGTCAATATCTCCCGCTACAGCTCCACCCTTCCAGGTAAGATCTCCGAAATCGGCTATCAGCCCGGTCCGTTCTCTCCAGCCATAAGCCCCCGCATCAGCTAGCCGGTAGACCTTTCCGCTATCGGCCAGAATAATCAGATCGGTACCGGCCTCCCGCTGGAGTGCTACCGGACTGAGCCGGTCAGTAGAGCCGTCGAAAGAAACCGAAGCAGTGCTAACAGGCAGTTCCCGGCTGAAATTAAAACTCATGACCGTTCCGGGAGAGGAGATACCGGTAATCTCTATCCCAGTATCGATACCAGAATTTCCCCGCGATGAGGGCAGGGTGCTGCCCCCGAACCTGTCATTGTTCCCTTCCCGGAAGGAATCGTAGTGAGAGCCGAAGCTGTAGCTCCCCCCCGGCCTGTCCATATCCTGCACTCCGTCAGCCTCTTCCAGGTCAACACCCTTCAACCCACTTACATCGTTTGGAAAATCTCCCTGAAGCAACGACTGCTCTATAACAGTTTCATCCACATGCCAGATCATAAGCCCGCTGCCTGTCTGGTACCTTCTC
>WJIX01000162.1 GCA_014730075.1 bacterium
GTTCTGATGAAGCCTGAAGCGGGAGGGGGGGCGGGGGGACGGTCCCCCGGAATCGGTTACCACTTCGGCGTTGAGGGTAAACCCGTATTCCACACTCTCTCCGGGGCCCAGATTACGCTGATACCGGGGATTCAGCTCCAGGGCGAACACATTCCTGTCACCCGAGAGATTATCCGGTTCAACTGTGAAGAGATAACTCATCCTCATTCCGGTATCAACATTCAACACCCCGTCCGTGGAGGAGGTAATTACCGATGAGGTATCATCACCGGCAAGGTATTTCAGGCTCTCCCGGCCGTAATCCATCACTTCTATAAGGGATGGACAGAAGCTGTTCTCCACCATGTGCTCGAGGTTAATGGCATATCCCTGATTGTTGGTAACCCGGTAACGGGCGGAAAGACCCCCGGACTCCGGATAGAACCTTTTTTCCAGAGTAATCCCGGAGCCGGACCTGATCATTTCGAGGGTATCGTTATATATGGTAACGTCATACTCACCATTAAGAAAATCCTTCAGCGGGCCGGACCCGGTATCCACCATTTCGTTGAAGCACTTCTTCCTTATTCCGTAGACCCGGTGATAGGGCTGGGCCGCCGGATACTCCGGGCTTGCATTCCAAACGAAATCTTCGGTGTAGTGATAGTCGTCGTTGTAAACAGGGCCCTGGTAGTACTCCCGCCAGCCCCGGTAGTAATAGCCCCGCATGAATATCTCATTCCCCGCGATCTGGTCTCCCCTCTCCAGATCGAACCAGTAGAGCATCCTTCCGCCCACCGGAGAGAATACGAACATATCTTCGCCGGTTATCAGCATCAGGTCAGGGATCGAATCCCCGTTGCAGTCCCTTTCTATTATGGCCGGCTCCGGAACCCGGTCCCGGGCGTATTCCGCGGCCAGGCATGCCGCCTCCACCGTTTCCATCTTGTGATAATCCTGACAGTAATAGCTGCCGCACCCGATGCAGCCGAACTCGAACTGGTGGGCGGCGAAGTTCCTGAGGGCGTGCTCTGCCAGGCGGCCGGCGGGGGTGTTAGGCCGGGTGCTTTCGGCGACTCCCCTGACCCGTTCCCGTTTGCGGTCGAAGAAATTCCGGTAGAATGCCAGGAGTGGAGAGGTTTCATTGTAATCGAACCAGTCATTGTAGCCTGCTCCCTGAGAAGGGCCCACCATCCAGTTGGCCTGGCCGTCAACGATTGGTGCGAGCATCTCGGTGGCATGCCTGCTGGAGAGGTATTCGCTGAAGGTAGTCAGCTCCACCCAGGGTATCGACTCCAGCACATCCAGCATGTTATCCAGGTTGTCCCAGTCATCCTGGGGGTTCTGTCCCGATTCGTAATCCCACAGCCCGGTCGCCTCGGCATCCTCACAGTAGCAGATCACGTAATCCCTGTAGGTATCCTGAGAATGAAGGTAGGTCAAATAATCAACCAGGCCGCCGGTATCACCTGAATCGATGGCGTAATTGATATTGCCTGCCAGCTCGGCGTCGTCGTTGAATATGATTACCTCGTGCTCTCCCAGCCTGGTCCTCCGGACCGCGTGTTCATCCACGGAGGTGCCGCTGTCAAACAGTATATGGCTTTCCACCCAGGTGGAAGCATATCCATTCTCAGCCATCATCGGCACCAGTTCCTGCTTCCAGCAGCGCTCGGCGTTCCAGAAGCTGACCGGATTTACTCCTACAGCCCGGTCTATTACAGTGCGCTGAGCTTCGATCTGGACGTTGTTGTCCCACATATGAGTGGAGTAGGGGATATTCTGCGCGTAGGTGCTCCCTACGATCTCGAACTGGCCGTCCGCCGCCCCCGCCCTGAGCATCTCCACCGTGGAGGGGTTATGCCTGAAATTATACCACTGCAGGTCATTTAGCAGCGAGCCGGAGAAGTGGAGCATGAAACTGGAGCTGGGGTGATCGCGGAGTACCCTCAGCAAGCCGTTGAAACATAAATCGTTGGCGGTATCCCCCTGGTAGTTAACGGTCTGGTTGGCATGAAAGAGAAGTATCAGCTTGAGGGTTCCCTCCGGGGCAGACCGGTCCACCTCGATCAGCCCCTCTACCGGATTGGAGCTGTTATCCGCCCCGTCGGTGGCTGTAATCCGGTACCGGTAGATCCCGTCCGGCACAACCGCCTGCAGAGAATCGGAGCCGTTCCATGTTGCGCTGCCATAGTGCCGGTCGATCATTCCCCCGTTAAGAACGGTTTTTACCGGAGCTCCTCCCTCTGTCAATATCTTCAGCATCACCAGTGCCGGTTCGGAGAGGCGGAATGATATCCTGGCAAGATCGTCCTTTCCGTCACCGTCTGGGGATATCACCGCAGGCGAGGGATAATCCTCGCTGATCAGCGGCGGAAGAACATCCCCGGTCACCACCAGGCTGTAGAGCCCCACCCCGGGCGCTGTTACCTGATTGATCCCGTCGGAGGCACGAATATAATATTCCACCACCACTCCCTCAGTTACCATGGCAGCAGGCAGCTGAGCATAATACCGGTCTTCGAATCCTCCGGTGAAATCCTCCTTCTGATAACTGCTTTCGCCCTGGATCCTGTAATAGAGGGCTGCCGATTCAACCTCCTCATCATCGGTTATAGCCGCCTCTATTATTACAGCGCATCCCTCAGGCGCCGAACCTGCAGGAATATGGCTAATCACGGGTGGAACACTGTCCGCGTCCACGTGGAAAAGAGATGAATCGGCGACGGACCCACCGACCCTGTTTCTTACGGTTATCCTGGCTTCATGCACCCCTTCGTCCAGGGAATCAATCCCGCCGTAGATCACCTCACCTGAAGAGCTGTTATACAATCCGGGGCCCTGAGCTACCAGGAGATCATCCACATATACCTTAAGATGGTCCAGGTCCAGTTCCGTGCTGTCCGAATGGGCCAGCGAACCACTTATCCGGGGACTGAAATCTCTGGTGGAGGAACCATCCAGGGGCTGCAGGTAATAGACCAGGGGGTCTGTTACCACCAGTACCGAGTTGTTATTCCGGGAGGGGTTGGTGTCAGGGTTCAGCGGATCGCTCAGCCACTGGCACCCATCCACCACGAATTTGTACTCATGATAGTCCTGGCTGAGTTTCTTCTCCAGGACCCAGATACTGTCCCCGTTGGTATCGGACATCGGGTCGATCCCGGTATCTATACAGCTGCCGGAAGGGTTGCACCACTGGTTGAAATCCCCTGCCAGATTAACCGTCCCGGCACCGGGATAGTGAAGCCGGAATCGGACCCGGACCGAGTCCGCGCTCCCCGGGCTCTGATCCGGCTGGCCGTCGTTGTCAATGTCGTAGCTGACCGTAACCGGATTGTCCAGTGTGAGAGTGATACCGTCCGAATCGGCCCCCAGCTCATCCCCGCTCCCTCCACCCAGGGGCTGCAGGGGATCGTACTTGTCGGTGGCCCATCCCAGCCCTGCCGCCAAACTTACCGACCCTCCGGTCTCCACACCCACCGTACTCCAGGGTATCGATATCTCCCAGCCGCCTATACCGTTGGAATTCTGCCCGGCATTGCGTGAACCATGGGAGGCCTGGGTCAGAGCGGCGGTGCTGCCGTCAGTATTGATCTCCCTCACCGAGGCCCCTATTCCCTGATCCATTTCACATACCGCGTAGATGAAATCGGGGTCCCACCCGGTGGATTGGGTGCTGAATCCGGGATAATAATCATTCTGTTCGGCACCGGTTGTCCTGCTGCTTGAATCCAGATAGATAAAGAATATATTGTTGGCAGAGCTGAACCCTTCCACTCCGGCGTAAAGGCTATCCCCGTCCCAGCTGAGGTAGAGGTTTATAAGGTCGTTATCCGGCCCCCAGGGCTGATCCTGATTACCCGCCCGCCTTTCCAGCACCGGATTCCATTCCCCCGGAGAGAAATCACCGTCCACGGTTATTCCGAGGGCCGCATGAGGATAAAGAACGAACAATAATAAAGCTATAATTACTGCGGGGCTGAGCCGCTTGATCTCATTGGGGGAATGCCGCCGCAATACCGACCTGGATATCTCCATCTCAATCTTTCTGCCCCAGCTCCGGTGCCGCGGCTGCCTGGAGGTTTTAAGATACTGAACCAGATTATCAATGCCGCACCTGCTCTGATCTGGCTGCGTGTATATATTATTTTAACATATTAAAGCTTCTAAAACAAAATTTGCAGGGCTGTAATATTCAAATTAAACCCCCGGACGAAAAAAGGGGCCGGCACTGAGGCCGGCCCCGCCAGATAAACGCGATGTTCTTCAGAGAGTTATCTCATAAGAACCATCTTCCTGGTCTGTACGAATCCTTCAGTCCTGATCCGGTAGAAGTATACTCCGCTGGAGACGCCTCTGGCGTTCCACTCGAAGTTGTGGATACCCGACTCAAGATTCCTGTCAACCAGGGTGGTAACCAGTTCACCCTTTACATTGTAAATGCTCAGGTTTACATGGCTGTTCTCGCTCAGCGCGAAACCTATCCTGGTAACCGGGTTGAAGGGGTTCGGATAATTCTGGAAGAGACGGTTGACCTTTGGAGGTTCTTCTCCGGCAAACATCTCCTCCTTGCTGATCTTGAAGACATTCCCGCTCTCGCAGGCCTTGGTCACATCGTTGGCAGCCGAATCGTAGGTCCAGCCGCTCTTTGTCACGTTGGTAACCTCGAAACACCACTCACCGGAAGCGCCCCAGGTATAGCCGCTGTATAGGGTCACACGGCCATAGCTGTCGGTGCTTCCACTCCTGCTCGCGGAGGTGGGCCCGGTGAAGTTGCCGTAGACCGTGGCTCCCGATACAGGATTATTGTTCTGGTCAACGATGGTGATCCTGGCCGCTCCGCGCCTGAAGAACCACCAGCTCTGGCGCCATACATCTATTGAGCTGACATGCATGGCATCCTGCGCCGGCTCGGTAACGGTGATGTAGTCGACCTTGGTCTCGGTATCTGAGCCGTAGGAATTGCTGGCGGTTAGCTCCACCGTGTAGGTCCCCGCAGAACTGTACTGGTGGCCGGGATTCTGGGCGGTGGAAGTAGCTCCATCTCCGAAGTCCCAGCTCCATGAGGTAGGATTATTGCTGGACTGGTCGGTGAAGTTCACGGTCAGCGGAGCGTCACCCGAGGTGGGCGATCCGCTGAAATTGGCCACCGGAGCAGCGCCCGGCTCAGTAACGGTGATATAATCGACCTTGGTCTCGGTATCTGAGCCGTAGGAATTGCTGGCGGTGAGCTCCACCGTGTAGGTCCCCGCAGAACTGTACTGGTGGCGGGGATTCTGGGCGGTGGAAGTAGCTCCATCTCCGAAGTCCCAGCTCCATGAGGTGGGGCTGTTGCTGGACTGGTCGGTGAAGTTCACGGTAAGCGGGGCGTCACCCGAGGTGGGTGAACCGCTGAACGCGGCTACAGGCGGATTACCTCCACCCTGCGCCTCA
>WJIX01000163.1 GCA_014730075.1 bacterium
ACTGGGCACAGTTGAAACCCCGGTTGAAGAAACTGACCGCCTTTTCCTCTCTTTTCATATTCCCCCCATCCTCGAAGAAAATTTCCAGCTTACGGCCCGTATAACAGATAGAGCAGCAGATAGGAAGCTGTAGTTGCCGCCAGGGTGAAGGGAAGCCCTATCCTGACGAAAGAACCGAACGACACTGGCCTTCCTTCCCTTCTGAGGATACCTATAGCCGTCAGGTTGGCGGCCGCCCCTATGGGGGTGATATTCCCCCCCACGCAGGAGCCGATCAGCACTCCCAGAAAGAGCAGCTCGTGTGGAATCCCCAGATTCTCCGCCATTCCGTGGACCACCGGGAACATGGCTGCGATATAGGGCACATTGTCTATGAAGGCTGAAACTGCCACAGAGAACCATACCACCGCAGTAAGCACCAGGAATGGATGCGCCCCCTCTAAGATTCCGAAACGACTCACCAGCGAGCTTATTACCCCCTGTTTCTCCAGCATGTGAACCAGGATGAATACCCCGGCCAGAAAGATAACCGTCTCCCAGTCGAACCGGTGCTGCTCCTCTATCTGGTGATGAAACCTCCTGACCCTGACATACAGGTAGGAGACAGCCCCGGTGATAACAGTTGCAATGCCGCCGAACCAGGTGAAATGGGGATCAAAAGTGCTGGCCAGCGAAAGGAGTATTACGGCTGCTGCAACCATTACCAGCGGAAACCAGCTCTTTACCGGTGTTATCCTGAGATGGGGGACTTTCCTCTTCTCGCTCCTGAAGTAACTATACAGCACCAGCAGCCCTGCCACCGCCCCCACCTGAACTATCCAGAATATACCTACCTTCCAGCTATCGTAGGATGAATGCAGGTAGTTGTTGTAATAGAAGAAATCCATGAAATCCATCTGATTCTCAGCCGCGAGTATCATGCTGGGGGTATCCCCGATAAGGATAGCCATCCCCTGAAGGTTGGATGAGATAGCCAGGCCTATTATAACCGGGACCGGGTTTATATCCGCCCGGCGGGTCACCTGCAGGGCGATCGGCGCCATTACCAGCACGGTAACCACATTGTCCATGAATATGGAGAACGCCGAGGCAAAGACTATAATCAGCATCAGTGCCGCCCCCAGGTTGGGCGACCTGTTGATCAGATGATCCGCTATGGCCTCAGGCATCCTTGAATAGACGAAGGCATCGGCCAGAAGGAGCGAACCGAACAGGATCCCTATGATATTCCAGTTCACCCCGGAATAGAGGTCCTGCCACTCGATCGCACCGAAGATAAGGGCAGCCGCTATCCCGAGCAGCGTGATCAGCCAGCGGTACCTGCTGCAGACAATAAGTGCTAGATACACCAGTATGAAAATAGAAGCCGCTGTCCACATATCAGGCTAGAGGACCTCCAGTTCTTCCAGGATCCCGGCTGCCGCCTCCGCCGGCCTGGGGGCCTGATAGATTGGCCTTCCTATCACCAGATAATCTGATCCGGCCTCGGCCGCCCTGGCAGGGGTGGCCACCCTCTTCTGATCGTCCATGCCGGTACCGGCCGGCCTTATCCCGGGTGTTACTATAACGAAGTCATCCCTGAACTTCTCCCGGATATCCCCCGCCTCCCAGACCGAACAGACTATTCCGTCCAGACCCGCTTCCTCTGCCCGGGAGGCAAGCCTGTGAACTATATCGGCGATATTATATTTGACCGGGGAGATAACCTCCAGGTCGGTCTCCTCCATGCTGGTAAGTATGGTAACCCCCACCAGCACGGGGCGGTCCCTTCCAAGCTCAGCGGATACCTCCGCAGCGGTCCTGGAGGCCTCCTTCATCATCTCGAACCCGCCGGTAGTATGAAGGGTCATCATATCCACTCCCAGCCCGCAGGCCGCTTTCACCGCTCCGGCTACGGTTGCCGGGATATCGTGGAATTTGAGGTCGATGAAGACCCTGCCCCCCTTTTCCCTGATAGCCTTGACCAGGGGTGGCCCCTCGGCGGTAAAGAGCCTGCTTCCCACCTTGAAGAAATCTATCTTTCCAATCAGCTGATCCACCAGTTCCAGAGCCCTGGGGCCGTCCTGAACATCCAGCGCCGCTATAACCTTGCATTCTCTGCCGCTCATATTAAACCCTTATTCCTTTCCCTGCTGAGCCCCGGTAACCGCGCTGATTATCCTCTCGGGCAGCCCGGGATCGTAAAAAATTGCAGTCCCTATCTGAATCCCGGCCGCTCCGGCCGCCAGAAATTTCCTGGCATCGGTGACCGAGGTTATCCCCCCGGAACCCAGTACCGGAATCCTGACCCTGGAGCTTATCTCATATACCGCCCTTAGGGCTACCGGCATTATTGCCGGGCCGGAGAGTCCCGCCACCACCCTGTCGAAGATCGGCTTCCCGGTATCCGGGTCTATATCCATCCCCAGCAGGGTATTTATCGCGGTAACCCCGTCCGCTCCGGCATCCTGGCATACCTCGGCCAGACCCGCAATATCTCCTACATTAGGGGTCAGCTTGGCCAGCAGCGCCCTCCCGGGCAGAATCTGCCTGGCGCTTGAAACATACCAGTTCAGAAGCTCCGGGCTGGTTCCTACCGCCATTCCCCCGCAATCCACGTTTGGACAGGACAGATTGAGCTCTACCATATCGACGGTATCATTCCCTGAGACAGTTTCCAGGAGTTTCAGGTAATCTTCTCTCCCTTCGCAGGCGAGGCTGACTATAGGTTTTGCGCCAAGTTCCAGGAGCCGGGGCAGTTTCTCCCCGAAGAAGAGATCCGCCCCCACATTCTCCAGCCCCACACTGTTGAGCAGGCCGGAGGGGGTTTCCAGCAGCCTCCTGCCTGAATTCCCCGCCTTGGGATTCAGTGATATGGTCTTGGTTACCACTGCTCCCAGCTTTTCAAGGCCAATGAAATCTGCGTATTCCGCGCCATATCCGGCCGGGCCCGAGGCCAGAATCACCGGATTCTTCAGGGTAACGTTTCCTATTCTTATCTCCAGCTGGGCCATATACTGAACTACTCCCTCCAGTTCTCCCAGTCTATATCATCCGCTTCGAATACCGTACCCTCAGAACAGACAGCCCGGTAAACAGGGGCGCCGCTGCTCTTCAGCGGGACCACGCAGCCCCTGCAGGCGCCCACCCCGCAGGCCATCACTGTCTCCAGGGAGGTTTGATGGCTCTTGAAGTTCTCTGTTCCGCCCTCCATCAGCTTCTTGACCATGCCGGCGGGGCCGCATGAAAATAGATATCTCTCGGGGAGAGCCCCCTTCTCCCTCAATACATTGAACATTTTAACCACATCCCCCTCGAAACCTTCCGACCCGTCCAGGGTGGCAACATGGACATAGGTGAAATCCTCTCTGCATATCCCGGTGAGCAGCTCGCGCTCGGTAGAGGCCCCGTAGAGGAAGTGAGATATCCCGATACGGTGATCCTTGGCCCATTTCCTGGCTGTGAATACCAGGGGCGCCAGCCCGGTACCCCCGGCTACGAAAACAGCGTCCTCTCCGGAAGGGATGTCGAAATAGGTTTCTCCCAGCGGGCCGATCAGGTCAAGGGTCTGGGACGGCTTCCGGCTGACTATATAACTGGTTCCCGGGCCCACATCCTTGACCAGAAGCAGCAGTGAACCCGGAGTGGAATCCATTATACTGAAAGGCCGCCTCAGCAGGGGCGAAGTGCTGTCCCCTATCTTTATTGAAACAAACTGGCCGGGCATAGCTTCTACAAAACCTTCAGGCTTCTGAAGTGTCAGCATATAGGTGGATGGGGATATCTGCTCCTTTGATTCGATAACAGCCTGGAATGGCCCCCTATTCATATTCAAACTATCAGCTCCTTTGCTATTGCCCGCTGCCGCCGGCAGAGTCGGCAGGCGCGGCGGTGCTGTCGCCCGGAAGGACCGCTGCTGAATCCCGCAGGGCCGGAACATTTTTCAGAGAATCCGGCTCTTGAACCGGCAGATGCTGACTCTCTTCCATCCTCCTGCCTTCGGCGGATATGGAACTATCCGGAATGGCCTGAACCGAATCGACGTATGCCTGCAGCCTGCTCGCTGCTCCCTCCCCCCCCAGCGATTCGATTCTGTCCAGCGCCCCGGCCGCCTGAGCGCGGCGGGGGTAATTTCTGGCCACCCGGGTGTAAGCACCTATCGCGCTATCCGGCTCATCAAGCTTGTACTCATAAATCCACGCGATTGCGTAGGCGGATTTTGCGGCTGCCTCTGTGGCGGGGAAACTGTCCACGATCCCCTGGTAATTGCTCAGCGCCTTTTCGACCTGATCAAACTGGATAAGCTGAATCTCCGCCTTGTAGAAATTCCGCATTGCCTTCTGTTCGATAGTTGCCTCACCCTCTTCTATATCTTCGAATTCAATCAGCCTGCTGATACTATTCGCCCTCTTCAACGATTCGGTGGCGAATTCCGACTCCGGGTCTTCCTTGGCCACTCTTCCGAAATACTCCTTTGCCTTCTGCAGAGAATCGGTTTTCTGGTGATACAGATTACCCAGGTAATAACTCGCCTCTGCTGAGTAGGTTGATTTGGGGAACTTACCCATCAGGTCCTCGTAGTAATAGATGGCCCTCTGAAGCGAATCCATGCATTCATATCCCCGCGCCATCCCCAGGAATATGGGGGCCTTCTCCCGCCGCTGCTTGACCTTCTCCAGCAACTGATTATAGATATCTATCGACTCCTGGCACCTGCCCAGCTCGGTGTAACACCTCCCCAGCGGGAGAGAGATTTCCAGCTGCCTCTCCCAGGTGATACCCTTCCGGAGAACAGTCTCATAGTATCCCGCCGCTTTCTCCCACTGCCTGAGCGAATAATGCATGTCAGCCGCCCTGAGGACCGCCATCTCAGAAATATCGTCCTCTTCGGCCTCCTCCACGATACCGAGGTAATACTCCAGGGCCTCTTCGTTCCTCCCCTGCTGCAGCTTGATATCTCCCGCGGTCATCAGGACCTCGAACCTTGTTTCATGATCCGGGTGAAGCTCCAGAAACTGTTCAGTATACGAAAGGGCCTGCTGGTACTCTTCCCTGGCCAGGTAAATCTTTGCCAGCCAGTAACGTGACAGCGGAGCGTACTGATCATCGGGCCAGTTTTCTATTATCTCCTTGAATTTCTTTTCTGACTTGGCGTACTCCTCCATCCGGAAGAATGTCTTTCCCAGCAGAAAAGCAGCGTCGTCAGCCCACCTGCTGTCCGGATGATTCTTCAGGATCTTGGAACACTTCACCACCACCCTCTCATACTCGGACTCCAGAGAGCGGAGCGACCTCTCCTCCTCTATCCTGCGGTATTCCGCTTCGTCGTAAATACGCCTGGCATTGTATAGAGTGTTGAAATATACGCAGGAAAAAAGCGAAGCCATAGCTACGGCGGCCGCCGCAGCGGATACCTTTCGAATTAATCTTCTCTTGACTATCAAATCTTCTCCCCGCCTTTTCAGAAAGCCCACGGGGCTATACTGTTGAGGTCCACTTACCACCCACGAATACTCCCTGAACCCTCCCGGTCAGTTTCCTTCCTATCAGGGGGCTGTTGCTTGAAATCGACCTGTTATTTTCCCTGTCATATACCCACTGCTCATCCGGATCGATCACCGCCAGGTCGGCTGGGGCGCCCTTATCCAGCGTTCCGGCCGGTATTCCGAGGACCCTGGCGGGTGACTCGGTCATTAAGGCAACCAGCTGAGCAATTCCCAGCTTGCCTGTTTCTACCAGTTCGGTATTTAGAAGGGCAAAGGCGGTCTGAAGCCCTATCATCCCCGGTGGAGCCAGATCGAACTCCACTTCCTTGTCGATCTCATTGTGAGGGGCATGATCAGTTGAAATACAGTCTATAACACCGGAGCTCAGAGCGTCCAGCATAATATCAACGTCCTCTCGGCTGCGCAGGGGGGGATTGACCTTCAGGTTCCTGTCATAATCCTGAAGCATGGAATCGTCCATGGTCAGGTGGTGAGGGGTTACCTCCGCGGTTACCGGAATCTGCCTTTCCTTGGCTCTTCTGATTATCTCCACGGTCCCCGCTGTGCTGGCATGCGCCACGTGCAGCCTGGAGCCGGTCAGTCCAGCCAGGGCAACATCGCGGTAAACCGCGGTCTCCTCTGTTTCGGCCGGGATACCGGCAAGGCCCAGCTTGGTGGAATAGTAACCTTCATTCATAAGCCCTTCCGCCGAGAGAGAGATCTCTTCACAGTGAGAGATAACGGGAAGCTCCAGCATACCTGCGTATTCCAGTGCCGACCTCATCACCCGCGCGTTGGCTATATATTTTCCGTCATCACTGAGCGCCGCGGCCCCGGCTTCTCTCAGAAGCCCGAACTCGTTAATATCCCTCCCTTCCAGGTTCCTGGTGACCGCAGCGATAACGTACAGGCGGCAGTTGCCTGCCTGTTCATTCCGGTCCAGGATATACCTTACCACACTTGGGTCATCCACCACCGGATCAGTGTTGGCCATGCATGCCACCGTGGTGAACCCACCAGCGATAGCGGCGGAGGTCCCGGTTGCGATGGTCTCCTTCTCCTCGTATCCAGGCTCCCTTAGATGAGTATGAATATCTACGAAACCGGGAGTCAGCAGATACCCGTCAAGCTCCAGGACCGGAAGATCGGTTTCCACGCTCTTTTTCCATACCAGCTCTTCTATAATCCCTCTCTTCAGGTGAATACAGCCGGGGGCCGGTTTCTTTCTGCCGGGAGCAGCTATTTCCGCTCCGGTTATCCAGAATTCACTCCTGTTTTTCCATTTTATCATCTGAACTCCTCGTCTCTTTATATCAATTAATCTCTGCTTCGCTGCTCTTTCCTCCGGCTATCAGGAACAGGACCGCCATCCTGACCGCCACCCCGTTGGTAACCTGGGGAAGGATAACCGCCCTCTCCCCGTCTGCTACCTCCTGGCTTATTTCCACTCCCCTGTTCATCGGGCCGGGATGCATCACAATACACTCTCCGGGGGCGTTTCGAAGCACTTCTTCGGTTATCCCGAACATCCCAAGGTATTCCCTCCTGCTGGGAAAGAGCTTCGATTCCTGCCTCTCCAGCTGGATACGCAGTATATTTACCGCGTCCGCTTCAGCCACGGCCTTCCTGAGATCGTACTCCACCCTCACACCACCCTCTCCCATCCGGTGAGCATCCACCGGCATCATGGTGGGAGGCCCGCACAGTGTGACCTCTACTCCCATTTTGGTAAGGCCCCAGATATTAGACCTGGCCACCCTGCTGTGCTTAATATCTCCAATTATGGTAACTTTCTTTCCCTCAAATGATCCCCACCTCTGCTTCAGGGTCAGCATATCCAGGAGGGCCTGGGTGGGATGTTCGTGCTGGCCGTCCCCGGCGTTTACCACGGAAGCATCCAGGAATTCAGTGAGGAATTTGTGAGCTCCCGAGCTTCCGTGCCTCATAACCACTATATCCACTTTCATCGCCTCGATATTCTCGGCGGTGTCCCGGAGGCTCTCCCCCTTCTTGACCGAAGAGGTCGATTTGGAGAAACTGACCGAGTCGGCGCTGAGCCTCTTCTCGGCGAGTTCGAAACTGAGTTTTGTCCTGGTGCTGGGTTCGTAGAACAGATTGGCTACCGTTATCCCCCTGAGGGCTGGCACCTTCTTGATTGCACGTTCTGAGACCTCCTTGAAATTCTCGGCGGTATCCAGGATCAAGCTTATCTCCTCCGCCTTCAGCTCTTCCAGACCAAGCAGATGTTTTCGTTTAAATCTCACATCAATCCTTTCCCGGTTCGACAACTGATAATATCCGGCTCTTCTTCAAACTTCCCCGACCCCCATATGGATTATTCAGGCGCCTCTCGACACGCCCCTGATCTATTTCTTCTTTTTCTTCTTATTTGAACCTTTTTCTTCATTATCACTCTCATCTTCGTAGACCACATCGCAGAGGACCACCTTCTCCTCTCCGTCGGTCTCCTCGAAGAGCAGTTTGATAGTCTCGTGGCTTGAGGTGGGGACATTCTTTCCAACAAAATCAGCCCTGATCGGAAACTCCCGGTGCCCTCTGTCGATCAGAACAGCCAGCCTTATCGCCCTGGGCCGCCCGAAATCGATCAGCTCGTCCAGCGCCGCCCTGACGGTCCTTCCGGTAAAGAGAACGTCATCGACCAGCACTACTACCTTGTCGTTTATATCGTGGTTTATCTCTGTTTTGCCCACTACCGGATTGGACGCGATCATTACCACGTCGTCCCTGTACAGGGTAATATCCAGGGCGCCCACCTTGATTTCCTTCCCCTCGAATTCGCCTATGAACCTGGCGATCCTCTCAGCCAGGGGAACTCCCCGCTTTCTTATACCCACCAGTACCAGATCCTCAACCCCCTTGTTCTTTTCTACTATCTCGTGCGATATCCTCATCAGGGTATGCCTGATCTGCTCCTGGTCCATCACTACTGCTTTTCTTAGTATCTTCAAAAATATCCCTCCTGAAATATAACCGGCTTCTACTTCAAAGCCGCCATCCCGATCGAATCCGGCCGGGGGGCAAAAAAAAGCCTCCCGTTCCGGGAGGTAATAACCTTCTCAAAATCTTTCTCCTTCTCCTTTGCTGGCCTCCCGGACCAGATTAAAAGGATTCAGGGAGTATTCTAACCGCGTCTGTCTGATAATACAACATCTTTTTTATTTTTTTCTCCAGCCGTCTCCAGGCGGGGGGGAAGAAAATCCCCCCTTCCCATCAGAACTCGGAAAGCTCACCGTCCCGGAAGCTCTGGTAGGCCTCTTTGACCGTCATGCCGCCCGCTCCGGCATAAACCTTCACTCCCATCTTCTCTATCACCGCGGCGGCGTTTCCGCCCGGGCCATTTCCGGTGACCATCACATCCACCTTGTAATCGGCCATCTTCTGGGCGGTCCTGGGCCCCGCACCGTGCGCCTGGTTGGCAATGTCACGGTTGTCATAGGTCTGGACCTCTTCAGAGTCATCGTCATAGATGAAGAAGAATTCGGTCCTACCGAACCTGGGATCTATCTCTGAATCCCAGCTGTCTCCCCTGCTGGTAAAAAGTATCTTCATGTTACCTCCTTCTGGATTTCGTTCTCACAGTCTGGCGACGATCTCTCCAACCTTCTCCCAGCTATTTCTGAGAATACCGGCAAGAGCTGGATCGTCATATTCAACAATGGTCTTTCCCTCGGTCATCGCCCTGGTAAAGTTCTCATTATACGGGATGGACCCTACCAGGGAAATTCCCTCACTTTCCAGGAATTCCTTGATCTCTTCGGTCTTTTCCTCTTTCAGGTCGTACTTGTTGATGATGCACCCGGCCTTAATCCGGAACTTTGCCACCAGCTGATAGACCCGCCTGAGGTCGTGAATACCCGCCACCGAGGGTTCTGTTACCAGCAGGACATAATCCGCCCCCGAAAGAGAAGAGACCACCGGACATCCCACCCCGGGAGACCCGTCTACTATCACGTAATCCTTCCCCTGTTCTTCCGCCATTTTCCTTGCCACCTTCTTCACCTGAGCGACCAGCTTCCCGGAGTTCTCCGCGCCTATACCAAGCCGGGCATGGATCATCCTGCTGCCGGACTTGATCGCTGAATCGTACCACTTCCCCACGTTCTGCAGCTCCATATCTATAGCCTCCGCCGGGCAGACCCTGGCGCAGTATCCGCACCCCTCGCACTCCAGCGGCAGGACCCGGTAGATACCCTGATCTTCGGAGATAGCCCCGAACCTGCAGACTTCCTTGCATTTTCCGCAACCGGTGCATTTATCCGGTTCGATCACCGCCAGGAATCCGCTGTAGAAATCCTCGCCACCGGACATATCAGGTTCCATGAGAAGGTGCATATCGGCGGCATCCACGTCGCAGTCGGCGATTATCGCATCGGTGCCTGCCAGCTGGGCGAATGCGGCAGTAACCGAAGTCTTCCCGGTACCACCCTTTCCTGATATAACCACTATCTCCTTCATCCTGCCACCTCCTCTCTGATTCTCCGGATATATCCGCTTACCCTCTCCAGTTGCTCCTGCACCGAAGGTATCATCAGAAGATCTCCCCCCGCGTAGAGGGTTGCGATCCTGCGGTCATTCGGTATCATTGCCGGGATATCGATCCCTTTCTCCCTGCAGTAATCGATCACGTCATCATTTCCGATACCGAAACGGTTCACCACTACCGCGTGCCTCTTATCCAGTTTCTCGGCGGTCTCCACCGCCAGCTTCAGATCATGAAGACCGAATGGGGTCGGTTCGGTAACCAGGATTATAAGATCCGCATCCTTGACCGCCTCTATCATGGGACATGACGTCCCCGGGGGCGAATCCATTATCACCAGGTCCGCCCCCGGAAGGTTCTGATCCACATACTCACTGGTCTGGGCGATCAGAGGGACTGCCTGCTCCTCACCTATCATCAGCCTGCTCTCCACGAAATCAAGGTTTTTACCCCTGAAATGGTTCAGTTCCCCGATCTTTTCCTGCTCCATCGGCAGCGCCCCTTCCGGGCAGAGCTCGCTGCACGCATAGCAGCTGTGGCACAGCTTGGGGAATACCATGATATCGTCGACCATCCGGATTACCGCGTTGAAATTACAAACCTCCTGGCAGAGCCCGCAGAGGGTGCATTTCTCGCTGTCCCAGGCAGGCTTGCTCTTGTACTTATCCTCGCTGTGAAAATGCTCCGCCCTTATGAACAGGCCTGAATTCGGCTCCTCCACATCCAGGTCGGCCAGTACCACCTTCTCCCTCTCAGTCATGTATGAGGCGAGATTGGTTGCGAGGGTGGTCTTGCCGGTACCTCCCTTTCCGCTTGCTATTGCGATCTTCATATCAGCGCTCCTCTAATGACAGTCCCGGTAACCGGTACCCTTCCCCTCCCCATGGTCGCAGGTACTCTCACCGGTAGTCAGCTGATTATTCACAAAATCGTCGATTACACTGTCAACCTCTCCCTGCACACCGATAATCCAGTCGATATTGAACTGCTGGAAGTACTGCTGCGCCCTTCTTCCCATCCCTCCGGCTATTATCACATCGCATCCCAGCTCGCTGAGATACTTAGGTATCGCCCCGGGGGCGTGGCCGGGATTATCCACTGTCTCCTTGCCGGTGACCTTTCCATCCTCGATATCCACCAGGGTGTACTGGGGACACCTCCCGAAATGGGCAGCAACCATGTTATTCTCTGTTGATATTGCAAGCTTCATAACCTGACACTCTCCTTTCACCGTTACTCAATATTTATTTCAACTCAATCCTCAAGACTGTTTATCAGCCGGGTGGATACCCTGGCCGAATCCCGTAGCCAGATCTGCCAGGTGGTCTGATCCGCAGCCGGGGCATTCAGCCGGGCTTTCCCCGATATCGATAACCAGATCGAATCCACAATCCAGGCACCTGATTATATTCCTTCTAAAATGCACACAACCTCCGGCCACGCAGAGCAGCCTTCCATTGATCAGAAAATCTGCCACCTTTCCCCTCGCCCGCGCTATCAGGCGGGTGAATGTCGAACGTGATATCTCCATCTTCCTGGCTGCCGCGGCGTGGCTCAGTCCGGCCCCGTCGGCCAGGCGGATCGCCTCGTATTCATCAAGGGTAATTTCAGTCCTTACCAATCCTCTTGCCCGTACACCCACAGGTTTGAACCTCTCATATATTGGGGGGTTAGCAATGGTTCTGTATTTTTTCCGGCGCGGCATACCTACTCCAGTCTCATATCAATGGCTGCATTATAATGAACATATGTGCAATAAACAAGTATAGATTTATGTGGAATTTACTTTTCAGCCCTGAAATCCTGCCCGCTCTCTCCGGACACTTATCTGCGAGAGGATCATCCCGGCCAGCATAAGGGCGCATCCCCAGATCCCCCTTGCCGAGAGAACCTCATGCAGGATAAGCCAACCCCCCAGTACTGCGAATACCGCCTCGAAGCTCATTATGATGGAGGCGTGTGACGCCGGGGCGTAGCGCTGCGCGAATATCTGGAAGGTGTAGGCCAGCCCCACTGAGAAGAGGCCGCCGTAGATGATCGGGATGGCCGCTCTGAAGACTGACTCCAGTGAGTTATTCTCGAAAAGGGCTGATACTCCCAGGCTCATAAGAGAGCAGACCAGGCACTGGACCAGCGCCAGGGCCAGAGGGTCAACCCTCCTGCAGAGTTTTCCGATAGCTATCACGTGCCCGGCAAAGAAGAAGGCCCCCGCCAGGACCAGGAGGTCCCCCTTCTGAGGAATGAAATCGCCCGTCATGGTAAGAAGGTACAGCCCCGCCACCGCAAGGACCGCACCGATCCATGTCCCGGACCCGGTCCTCTCCCTCCAGAACAGAAGGGTTGCCAGCGGTACGATCACCACGTACAGGCCGGTAATGAAACCGGCCTTACCCGCCGTAGTAAAAACCACTCCGGCCTGCTGAAGAGATGAACCGGCAAACAGGAACAACCCCGCGAAAAGGCCGCTTCTGACAATTCGTCCCGTATCCCACTGCCCGGCCTCAGAGCCCCTTCTTCTTTTCAGCAGCACCAGTGGAAAGAGAAAGAGAGCGGCCAGAGCGAACCGTACCCCGTTGAATATGAACGGGCCAACGTACTTCATCCCCACCCGCTGAGCCACAAAGGCAAACCCCCAGATGGCGGCGGTCAGTATCAGAAGAAGATCTGATTGGACAATCTTTTTTCTCATTATTTTTCCCCGGGCGCCCTATTGCCGGGCCGCTCAGAACCCTCCCTCTCTCTTCACGGAGAGCATGTATACGGCGAAAGATGCCAGCCAGTGCTCCCCCTCGTAGTTTCCGCTTACCACCTTCGCGCTGGAGGCATGCCAGCGGGCCGTGTCGATAACAATATCTCTTACCGGATCATCTTCCGGCAGGGAGGCCGCTATGCGGTAACAGCACCAGGCCCTGCTCAGGTTCAGCCCGTCCAGGTGGACAATCTTGGGATCGGAGCGGTCCGAGACCACCGCCGGAGCCAGAAGGTTCTCCGGTTCGCCCTCTGCCAGTCCGGGCAGAAAATCATGGAACCACTCGGCAAACTTCTCCCCCCTCAGCACCCTTGCCATCAGGTCCGCCTCAATAAGACATGATGAGAGGAAATCATCCCCATCCGGCTCCCAGCTCCCCGGGCAATCGGTATCCTCCAGGTAGTAATCCATACTTCTGGCCACTATCAGCTCCTGGAGCTCGCCCTCCCCAGCCAATTCAGCATAATCCAGCGCGAAAGCCAGACCGAAGGCGGTGTTGGCGTGCACTCCTCTTCTTATAGGATAGGTCTGCCGGGGGAGAAAATCTAGATACCTCTTCACTATATTCTCGGCCAGCGGCTGAAGGTTCTTCCTCCAGCGCTCCCCGTCCGGGTCGTCCCAACCGATAAGCTCCGCCGAGAGCTTCAGAAGCCAGCTCCATCCGTAGGTCCTCTCGAATGACTTCCTGCTGGGCTGCTGCAGGTAGGCCACTTCCTGCCTTATATTCCTCGCGCTGAGGTTCTTATCCAGCGCCTCTCTTATCCGCGCCTCTTCAGGAAGCTCCGGGAAGAGCTTCAGGAGCCGAACCAGCATCCAGTGCCCATGGACCGAGGAGTGCCAGTCGAAGCATCCGTAGAAGGCCGGATGAAGCTCGCTGGGCGGTTTTACCTCCGTCGAATCATTCATTACGTGCGAGAGCTTGTTGGGGTACTCCCGGTGGACGCACCTTAGGGCTATCCTGGCGAAGTTGGAGGCAGTCTCCATATTCAGCGATCCGGCTGACTCTCCGGCCGCGGCAGAAAAAGCTTTGGCAAGCATGATTAACAGCACAACTGACAGCTTTTTATAAATAGATCCGGGCATGCAGGTTACCTCCACTCTTAGCGTGACAGTTCCGTATGGTATGAATGGGGACTACTCTAACACCGGAGAAGCAAAAAATAAAGAAAGCTTTCTTCGGAAAGGGGCAGAAGAACCAGCCGAATACTTACAGCCACCGCTGACGGCAATTAATCTGCCACCCTTTATTGCGGTGGCCCCGGAAATAGCCGGGAGAAACTTCTGCTCTTATCTCCCCATTTGACCAGGGATCAAGATTCAGTTTGACACAACTACCCGAATTGTTGTAACTTGTAATTATGATAGATATTTACCGTTCGGGGAATCTCAAAAGGAGGGAAAATGCTTAAGGTAAAGAAGATACTCTGCCCCGTCGATTTCAGCGAGGGCTCATACAAGGCGCTGGAGATGGCATGCGGTTACGCGGACCACTTTGCCGCCGACCTTATACTGGTCCACGTGGTAGCGCCCGTTCCAACCACCATGGCTGGGCCAGAACCTGCCATGGCATTCGATGTAAACTCCTACGAAGGCCACCTTATGAAAACAAACGAGAAACATATCAAAAAGGTCGCCGAGGAGAGGGTTCCTGATGATATCAACGTCAAGCCGATGATAGTAAGGGGCGACCCTGCCGACCAGATAATCAGAACCGCCAGCGATGAGGGTGTGGACCTGACAGTGATTGCATCCAGGGGCCATGCATCCTTCAAGGAGATGCTGTTCGGTTCTGTTGCCGAGAGGGTAATCAAGCATTCGAAGAATCCGGTTCTTTCAGTTAGAGAGGATATTTAAATTTAATGCCGGGGGCGTAACCCTGATTACAGCGGGGTTCAGAGAGGCCCCGCGGAGGCAGATTGCCATAAACCTTTAATTCAGATAGTTGTTAAAGTATTAATGGAGCTGAAAATTTTTTTGACAAAATCTGGAACCATTCTTATTTTATTTACTAAAAAATGGTTGACGAAAGAGGCTGCCGCCTTCTCTGGCGGCAAAATGATTCAAAGACTAAATTACACTTTATTACATATCAAAGGAGCTGCATATGATTGAATTCAAGGATGTCACCAAGTACTACGGAGACCTGTGCGCCCTGGACCATATTAACCTGACCATAGAAAAGGGCCAGATACTCGGCCTTCTGGGCCCCAACGGAGCGGGAAAGACCACATCGATGAGGATCCTTACCGGCTATCTCAACCCCACCTGGGGTAATATCACGGCAAAGGGGCTTTCCATAGACAGGGACCTTCTGAAGATCAAGAAGATGATAGGGTATCTTCCTGAATCCGCTCCCCTATACGAGAACATGATCGTATTCGATTACCTGGATTACGTGGCCGGCATGCGCAACATAGCTCCAGATGAGAGATTGGGGCATATCGAGAGGCTGGCAGATACCTGCGGGCTGAGGGAGGTCATGCACCGCCCTGTTCATGAACTCAGCAAGGGGTACAAGCAGAGGGTGGGGCTGGCGCACGCCATGATGGGAGACCCTGAGATACTGGTACTGGACGAGCCTACCACCGGGCTGGACCCCAACCAGATAGTGGAGATTCGAGATATCATCAAGCAGATCGGAAAGGAGAAGACTGTTATACTATCCACCCATATTCTCAGCGAGGTGGAGGCATCGTGCGACCGGGTGGTGATCATCCATCAGGGCAGGATCGTTGCCGACGGCAGCACCGATGAGCTCAGAGAATCTACCGAATCGGAATACACGGTTAATCTGATGCTCAAGGATGCGCCCGCCGATGATATCAGGTCTGAGCTGGGAAATTTACAGAATGTCAGCGGCATAGATGTCAGCGGAAGTAACGGCCTCTCCTCGGTTGAGATTACCTGCAGGACCGATCAGGATATCCGCGATCTGATCTACGGCAGGATCAAGAATAAGGACTGGGTGCTGCTGGAGATGACCAGGGATGTCAAGTCCCTGGAGCGGATCTTCGGCGAACTTACCAAAGGTAACCCCAAGCTGTAATTAAACCTATTAATATGAGCAAGGAGGGCATTATGCTCAACTTTAACAGCGCTGCCAGAATATTCAACAGGGAGTTCAAGGTATACTTCATATCTCCCATCGCCTATATCGTAATCTCGATTTTTCTGGTGGTAACCGGCTGGTTCTTCTTCTCCACATTCTTCCTGTACAACCAGGCGGAACTGAGGCAGTTCTTCGCGCTTCTGCCTATCACCTTCTCTTTCATCATTCCGGCAGTCACCATGAGGCTCTTTTCCGAGGAGCTGAACACCGGCAGCTACGAGGTGCTGCTGACCCTTCCGGTGACTACCAGGGAGATCATAGCGGGCAAGTTCATGGCCGCTCTTACATTTCTGATTATCATGATGGTCCCCACCCTCTTCTACGCCATATCGATAGCTTTCATCGGGGACCTGGACCCGGGCCCGGTCATAGGAGGGTACATAGGGTCCATACTGCTGGGGGGGATGTTCATAGGGATCGGCATATTCGCCACCAGCCTCACCAAGAACCAGATCATAGCTTTTATCACGGCAACGGTTATATGCTTCGCGCTGACCCTGATAGACAGCCTGCTCTTCTTCCTTCCAGAGTCTATGCTGAATCTGTTTCAGGAGCTGGGTGCGGGGTATCATTTTCGAAATATAGCAAAGGGAGTTATTGATTCCCGGGATATAATCTACTTCCTGAGTATTACTTTCGTGGCACTTTACGCCTCATACCTGGTAATGCAGGAAAAGAAATAGAGGGAGATTGAAAATGGAAAAGATATCAAGAAAAGGGAAATATTATAAATTCGCCGTCTATGTCGCGGTGGTCATCCTGATCAATATCGCGGGGGTCACCCTGTTCTTCAGGGCCGACCTGACCTCGGACAATGTCTACTCGCTCTCCGGGGTAAGCAAGGAAGTGGTCTCAACCCTGTCGGAGCCGCTTACCATCAAGGTATTCTTCACCGAGGACCTGCCCGCGCCACACAATAATACCGAACGGTATCTCAGGGACCTGCTGGAGGAGTACTCCATCAACTCCAATGACTACTTCAACTATACCTTCTACAACGTCAGCCCCAAACAGGGGGATATCGATGATGAAACGAAGCGTAACCAGGAGCTGGCCCACAGCTACGGGGTCTACCCGGTGCAGGTCAGGAATATAGAGCAGGATGAGGTACAGTTCAAGAAGGCTTATATGGGGCTGGCCATGATACACGGCGACGTCATAGACAAGATACCCTCTATCACCAGCACCGAGGGGATCGAATACAAGATCACATCCAGGATTGAAAAGATGAACAACAAGATCTCGGCCCTTCTGAATCTGGAAGACCAGATCAGGGTCAGACTCTTCTACTCCCCCTCCCTGGAGCAGGTAGCACCTCAGATAGGGATAAACAACCTGGCAGATATCCCGGCCAGGATCGAGGAAGCGGTGGAGGAGCTGAACGACAAATTCTACTCCAGGCTGGAATACCAGCTTCACACTCCGGATAACACCCCCCGGTTCGAGGAGGAAACCAGCCGATACAATATCATGGAGCTGCGCTGGAAGGATATGAAGGACAACTCCGGCAATACGGTAATCCCGGCCGGGGACGGCGCTCTTGGGATAGTGGTATCCAGCCGGGACAGGTTCCAGAGCATCGAGCTGATCGATGTGGTCCGGGTGCCGCTGTTCGGGACCCGTTACCAGATGGCGGATATGGACAATATTGACGTGGTCATCGAGGAAACGGTGGATGACATACTGGATGTGAACAAGAAAATCGGGTATCTGGCAGATCACGGCACTCCAGCCCTGATGGGCAATCCCCAGACCCAGCAGCAGGACATACTGAGCAACTTCAATACCCTTGTCTCGCGGAGCTACTCCATATCTCAGGTAAAGCTCAAGGAGGAAGGGATCCCGGAAGGGATAGACTGCCTGATCATCGCGGGGCCCAAAGAACCATTCAGCGATTACGAACTTTTCCAGATCGACCAGTTCCTGATGAAGGGAAAGACCCTTGCTCTGTTCCTGGACCCCTTCAACGAGGTAATGCCGGGCAACCAGCAGATGAACTACAACCGCGGCCCCAGCTACCTGCCTCTGAATACCGGCCTGGAGAAGCTCCTGGAGCACTACGGCATACAGCCAGAGAAGTCTTTTGTCCTGGACAAGAACTGCTACGAGCAGAGGCTGCCGGAGATGTACGGCGGCGGCAAGCAGAATGTATATTTCGCGCCCATGATCACCAACAGGAATATCAACAAGCAGGTCAGCTTCATGAAGAATATCAAGGGGCTGATCACCCTGAAGACATCCCCGGTGTACCTGATGGAAGACAGGCTGAGTGATAATGAAAGCCTGGCCGGGAATGTACTGTTCTACTCCTCTGAGGAGGCCTGGGAGATGAGCGAGAGGATCAACCTCAATCCGATGATGACCAGGCCGCCCCAGGATGAGGCCCAGATGGAACAGTACCCTCTGAGCGTACTGCTGGAGGGTGAATTCACCAGCTACTTCGAGGGCAGACAGATCCCGGAAAAGCCCCGGGAACAGGAAGAGGAAGAAGCGGAAGAGGGCGCCGGGGAGGAACCCGCCGAAGAGGAAACCATGGAAGAGAGCCCGGTCAGCGGGGAAAGGCTCTTCCTTCCGGCCGGGAAGAGGGCCGGCATCTTTGCCGCCGGCACCTCGGAAATCCTCTCCAACAGTATAGTGGACCAGGAAGGTAGCGCCCCCACATCCACCTTTGTAATGAACCTGATAGACCACCTCAACGGTAGAACCGGGTACGCTGAGATGAGGAGCAAGTCGCAGCGGTTCAACCCGCTGGAGGAGAGTTCCGGTGGGGTAAAGACATTCATCAAGACCTTCAATATAGCTGGGCTTCCGGTCATAGTAATAATCTTCGGTATCATTATCTGGATGAGAAGAGAGGCGAAAAAACGTCGGATCCAGAGTATGTTCACAGAGTAAAAAAACGGAGGAAACCGGATATGAAAATGAAGAAAGAATATATTTTTCTAACGGTGCTGATAGTCATCCTGGTGCTCTACATCGCGTTCAAGAACACCGACAGAACTCACTACAGCCTTCCGGAGCTGAAGACTGTAGAGAAGGAAGATATCAACAGGATACTCATATCCAGAGGTGACAGTACCATTACCCTGTCCAGGAGCAGCGGCGACTGGAAGATCATGCCGGCCAAATACGAGGCCGACTCCAAGAAGATCGACCAGATGCTTGATGAATTCAAGAATCTGATTATCACCACCCTGGTCTCCGAATCGGAAACATACCGGCGTTATGGACTGAATCCCGGGGAGAGGATCTATGCCAGGGCATTCCAGGGCGAAAAGGCACTGAGGCAGTTCTATATCGGAAAGACCGCTTCTACCAGGAGGCACTCTTACGTTATGTTTCCAGGGGATGCCAGGGTCTACGAGGCCAGAAACAATATAAGAAGGATTTTCGATAAAACGGTAGATAACCTCAGGGACAAGACAGTCCTCACCTTTGAGGGAACGGGCGTTTCCAATATCGTCCTATCCCCTGCCGGGTCCGAAGAGCTGGCCCTGGAGAAGAAAATGGTCCCACTGCCGGTGGAGCCGGCCGAAGAGGGTGAAGAAGCCCAGAGCCAGCAGATGGAAGCCAAATGGACTGCCGCCGACGGAAGAGAAGCGAAGTCCGAGTCTATCAAGAGCCTGATCAGGACCATCTCCAACCTCAAATGCACCGGATACCTGCAGGGAAATACAAAGGACGACTTTACCGAACCTGTCTATACCGTAATGGTAAAGGTCAACAATCAGACCCATTCGCTTTCTCTCTACCAGAAGAACGATGATGACAACTATCCCGCTGTCTCCAGCGAGAGCGCGCACCCATTCCTGCTCTCAGAGTGGAAGGCCAAGCAGATCATGAAAACAGCTGAAGAAATGCTGGTGGAAGAAGAGAGCGAATAGCCGCGGAATGATGAAGGGCCGGCTCTATCCCCGGCCCAATTTCCTTACCAGGACCTCCAGTACGGAAAGCCCCTTCAGCGCCATTCTCACGTGAGGAGCTTCCTTTCTGGCCAGGATACTCTCCCTGCTTCTTCTTATATCCCCTGATCTGATCATCCCCCCGACGATAAGAAGCAGAAGGTACAGCGCTGTCCCCGCCGCCGCAGTTATCAGCAGCTCGGGCAGATGCCCCAGCTCCGGGAGAACCCATTTCAGCAGGAGGTAGATTCCGGAGAAGAGAAGCGGCATCAGAAGATGCGAGATCTTAAGCCTGACCCCCGAAAACCGGCTCATCAGCAGATGGAGCACTGCGGCCAGGATCACGTAACTGGACAGGGAAGCCAGCGCAGCCCCCTCCAGGCCCATCCGGGGAATCAGGATGATGTTCCAAACGACATTCCAGCCGGCACAGAATATATATGTCGCGGCCAGCCATCCGCCCCTGTCGCAGGCCACTATGGACGCCTTTGCCACATGGTTGACCAGGTCGAATATCCCTATGAATATCAGTATCTGGACCAGCACAACGGCCGGGCCGAAATCGGGCAGCAGTATCATGATCAGGTCCTCTGCCAGAACGTAGGTCATCACCACCACCGGTACGATAATCATGAACCCGATTCTGGATGTGTTGATGATCTGCCTTCTGAACGCCCCATCATTGCTCTGGGCCCTTACCGCGGTGAGAGAGGGTATCAGGGCCTGTCCCATGGTGGACGAGAAGGCGGCCAGTACGGTAATGAACAGTATACTTATGGAATAATATCCCAGTTCCTTCGCCGGCAGATAGAACTTAATCAGTATCCTGTCCAGGGAGTTCAGAAGGTTCCACCCCAGGGAGGTAAAAAAGAAGAATATCCCCTTGCTCAGCAGCTTCTTCACGCCGGTGGCGAAATACCCGCTGAGTCTCCTGAAGGCGGGGATCACCTTCTTTCTGAACATAATGGTGAAGATGACGCTTCCGATCAGCTCCGCGGCCACGAATCCCCCTGCCACCAGGGCCACATTCCTCTTCCAGATAACCGCCAATATGGGGAAGATGATACTGAGAAGGCCGTAGAACAGGAATATCTTGGCCCTCTGCTTCCCCCGCTGGAACGCAATGAATACGGCGAAGTAAAAGGTATTGATCGCCAGGAACGGGATCATCAGGGTATATACCCGGAACACCACCAGGGCGTCGGGCTGGTGGGCCCAGTGCTCAAGTATCGGTTTCGAGAAAATGAACAGCAGTATATACCAGAACGAGCTCAGAGCGATAACCAGAAATTCGGCGGAGTGGAATATCGCCCTGGCCCTCTCCCGGTTCCCCCTGTGGATATCGGCGGGGATATCCCTCATCAGGACATAGCTGAACCCGATATTGGAGCTGAGGGTAAGAATCTGAATATAAGGGGTTGCGATATTCATGATCCCGTAGAGGAAAGGTCCCAGGTACCTTCCCAGAAAGAAAGCCCGGATCGGCTTCAGGACCATTATGATGATACGTGAGGCTGAAACGAAGAAGGTCTCCGATATCACCTTGGCGGTGGAAAGGTCAACCTTACTGTCGCTGCCCTGGTTCTTCTGTTCGCTCATGCAGACCTCGCAGCTCTCTATTCATCCCCCAGCCTGTAGGCCACCGCCCGGTTATCCATGAAAGTAGGGATAACCAGGAGCGACTTTTCCAGGATATATTCGATATCCGCGGAATTTATTTTTTCGGATGAGGTGTCCATTATGACTGTCTGCTTTCCCTTGCTATCTATCCTGACAGTCTTTCCCCTCCAGTCGCTGGCCAGAAATCCTCCCTTTCCATCGGGGACCAGGCCGTCCACGCTGAAATCAATCTCAATACTATTGAGCACCTTGCCGGATGCAGGCTCTACAACCATGATCGAGCCTGAACACCCCACATGAAGCTTTTGATCCCCGAAGAAAAGGCCGTTGGGACGTTTAATATCATTCTCCAGCCAGGGTTTAATCTTCTCTCCCTGGAACCTGAAAACAATACCGGCCATGGTATCGGAGACATAAATAATCCCCGAATCTCCGGCTGCAACGTCGTTCAGGAACCTGGACCCTTCCGCCTCATAGCTGGAAAGGATCTTACCCTCATTGAGGTCTATCTCCACCAGTCTGGTAATATCGGTAACATACAAACGGTCTCCCTGAATATCCATCCCCTTCGGGGCGCTCAGGCCCTGCACCCATTTCAGGTCCAGGATCTCCCCTTCCAGGCTGAGCCTGCTGATAAAACCGTTCCCGTCCGCTTCAGTGGACTTCCCGTTGATGTTGGAGACGTAGATATGCTCTCTTGCCGGGTCGTACTTTATCGACTCCGGAATCTTCAGGGTCTGCGGGGTAGCCCACTCAGGCTCCATCTCCTGTGCCTGGGCGGCGCAGACAGCCGCCGACAGGCAGATCAGAGCTAAGAAATAGTTTCTCACCGCTTCCTCCTTTCATGAGCGAAGCATAAGCGTTATAAATATCCGGCTCCAAGACCGGGTTAATTTCCGGCGGCCGGCCCTCCCTGCAGTTCAATGGTCTGGGTGGGAAAGGCGAACTCTATCCCTTCATCCCGGAACCGCTCTACTAATTCCATATTCACAGAGTGGCGCACGTTCATGTAATGAAGGTAGTCATTACTGAGTACCAGGTATACAATCTCGTAATTCAGGCTGAAATCACCGAATGAGTGAAAATGAACCCGTTCGTACTCCGCCTTGTCTGTCCGGTCGATAATATCCTTAACAATGGACTGGATATTCTGCAGTTTTTCCAGCGGGGTGTCGTAAGTTACACCTATCTGGAAGATCACCCGCCGGTCCATCATCTTGCCATAGTTCTGAAGCCGTGAATTGGTCAGGTCGGTATTGGAAAATACCAGCTCCTCCCCGCTCAGCGACCTGACACGGGATGTCTTGATCCCTATATGCTCCACCGTTCCCCTGAACTCCCCTACCTTGATGAAATCTCCCACCTCGAAGGGCCGGTCGAAGAATATGGTGAAATAGCTGAACAGGTCTCCCAGGATCGCCTGCGCGGCCAGGGCAATGGCTACCCCCCCTATTCCAAGCCCCGTGATAAGGGCTGTGATCTGAACCCCCATATTGTCGAAGACTATTAGCAGGGCCACAGTGTAGAGAATGATCTTCACGAAGGTAACTATCGCCCTGGGTACACCCTGCCCCGAGCTCTCCTTTTCCTTCTTCTCCCACATCAGGTCCAGCAGGTACTCGATCACCGAGACCAGGAAACGCACTATGAAAACAGAGACCAGCACTATGAAAATACCGGTTATCCACCTGCTGAGAGTCTTCCCGAAACTCAGCCGCCCTATGCTTAAGTAGAAGGCGATGACGTACATCAGCGGTATCAGCCGTCTCGATATGGTATCGATCAGAAAGTCGTCCACCGTGGTGGTGGTCTTTCCGGCCAGCAAACGGGCCTTCTTAATGATGAAAGCCCTTACTATATATAGAATACCTACCGCCGCCAGGAAAAGGGCCGCTGATACCAGGTAATTAAATATTGTATTACCCAGAAATGTCCTGTTCATGAAATCTTCAAGCATTCTCAACCACCCTGAACTCTTCGGAAACTTCAGCTCAATATCTTTATCTCTTCATTGTAGATGATGCCGCGCTCTCTGAGCTGCTCAATTATGAATTCGACGCACTCACGGTCCTTCCCTATATACTCCGGCGGAGACATCCCCTTTCTGGTGAACAGCCCCCTGGCTACCATCCTGGCCGCCGCGGTGGCGGTATACCCGGTGGTCCGGGCCATCGAGTGCACCGAATTTTCCTCGTCATACCGGTCGAACAGTGAATAGGTATATCTGACATCACCGTTATCCTTGCTCCCCTCAACTATGATCTTCATCACGGTAATATCCCGGTCACCCTCCCCGAATTCCCAGAGAGGGAACAGGAGCCTGGATGTGAAATCGAGCGGTCTTATCTCAACTCCTTTTATCTCCACCGGGTCCTTGCTGAAAAAGCCGGTCTCTCTCAGCACCATTATCTTCTCGATATGGCCTGGGTACCGCAGGGTCTTCTCCTTCATGTTGGGAGCATCGATGGTCCTGGCCAGGGTCCTGAGCCCGTCGCTGTTGAAAGCCTCAAGAGTCCCCAGCTGCGGAAAATCGATATACTCGGCGTCAGAGAGAGCCTCTCTGGTAACCATCTCTCCGTTTTGAACATAACGTGCCGGCCTGGTGTATTCCTCTATCACGTCAGCCGGAGAGAACACCGCCTTATACTCGTAGGGGTACTCCCTTCTCTGGGGAAGCCCCCCCACGTAGATCTCGCAGTTCTGGGTACGGTCCAGTATATGGTCAACCGAGCCGATCAGGATATTGCTCATACCCGGTGCCACCCCGCAGTCCATTATCGCGGTCACATTATTCTCCTTGGCCAGGTTATCCAGCTCGAATGGGTCCTCAGGGAAAAAGGCGATATCCACTACATCCACACCGGCCTGAATCACCGCCCTGAAGGTCCTGAAACCGATGAATCCGGGAACAGCGCTTATTACCAGGTCGTAATCTGCTGCCAGCGCTCTGACCGTTTCAGGCTCGGAGAGATCTTCTTTTAACGTGGTTATGGGCAGGCCCGAGCCTGCCTTATCCAGCGCAGATTCATTTATGTCAGCTACCGTTACTTCGAAATCGGAATCAGCGGCGAGGTCCCGGGCCATCGGACCCCCCACCAGGCCTGCTCCCAGCACTATGACTTTCACCTGTTACCTCCGGAAATTAAAACTGCCTGTTAACTCAGAAACAGCATACTTTCTTTCATACGGTAAGTCAATAAGCTCTATTAAAGATTGTACTTGTAGAATACCCTGATTCCGGAGAAAAAGTTCCCCTGGTTTATACGAAAACAGAAGGATACCCTCTCCGGATAGCCCCTCATTTAACCAGCACAATCTTTCTGGCCATCAATTTTCCACAGGATTGGAACCTCAGAAAGAATACACCCGCGCTCACCGCCGCGCCATGGCTGTCCCGGCCACTCCAGCTGGTTCTGTATCTGCCCGCCTCCCTGTGCCTGTCAACCAGCGATCTTACCAGCCTGCCAGCCGTATCGTAAACCGATACCCGGACAGGCCCCGGTCTGTCGACCGTGTACTCTATGGTTGTAGATGGATTGAACGGATTAGGATAATTAATGATACCAAGCGAACTTTTCTGAGGGATATCTTCCCCGGTACCTGTACTGCCGCATCTGTAGAGATAGAATTCTCCCCCGGAGCAGTATCCCTCACAATCCTTATCATACGCGCCCGACATTACCGAATCTCCAACCGCCCAGGCATTAAGGAACATGTATTGAGCAGGCGGGGCAACCGGGTTTATCTCTTCGATAAGACCCGCAAGGTAATCAGATTCCGTCAATATCCTCCCCTTTACCGGAACACCGAATCCACTGCTTTCTACTATCGCTCCGGCTGAATCCAGCCCTATCGTGACATAGATCTTCTCGCAGGTTGAATCCTCCTTGAAGTAACCATTCCAGCATCCTTCCAGCATTGACGGTTCGGTGACCCTGACAAGGTCCATCGGTCCAGAACCGATATCGATCTCTGCCAGGTTGTCGGAATAGATATGCCCCGTAAAGGGAACATACCCGTCTGTCCACAGATACCCGGAAAGATCGCAATCCGGTTCAACGGAATACTCACCAGCTGAATCCGGAACATTGAAGGCCCCCATTTCTTCAACGGTACCCATACCATTGAAGATGAGATATACTGCATAGTCATAAACCTCAACACCAGTTACCAGAGTCAGCCAGGGCCCGTTAAGCGAGGTATCAGAGCATTCGGGAACATCCGGTCCAAGGGAAAGCCCGTAGACTACCCCGGTTCCAGAGGTCAGTATCTCGGTAACATTGCTGCCATCCAGGTCC
>WJIX01000164.1 GCA_014730075.1 bacterium
ATCCAGTGGGGTGCAGATGAACAGGTTATGGTATTTTCCGCTCTCGTTGTAGATATGGCGGACCCCTTTTACCCAGTACTGTCCGTCGAGAGACTGCATCCCGCTGACCTCAAGAGACTTTCCTATCCCCACCGCGGGAACTATCGACTCTCCCATGCAGCGGACCATCGATCCCATCGCTCTGCCTCTTTCATTCTCCAGCCGGCGGTCCAGTGCCTGCGCGTCATTAACCTTTCCTGATGTGGAGAAACTGGAATCCTTGAAGATCTTTCTGGAGGCATCGGGAGAAACATTGGAAATCTCGGAAAGTGAAGCCTGCTGCGATATCGACTTGCTGTCCTGTGAATAAACCTTCTTCTGCTCATAATTGTAGACATCCGCCTTGAACTCCATCGGCGCTGTACCAAGCCCCAGCCTGAAAACACCCAGGTTCTGACGCCAGTTCAGCGCAACCGAATCGCTTGCGGAGGCTGACATGAAATTAAACTCTCTCCCGTCGTAATAGGCGAATTTGCCGGAGGAGCCAGCCAGCCGCATTATATAATCGTAGTCTGTTTCGCGGTATTGCGTTATGAAGCCGACAGTTCCGTCGGTGGACTCCACCGTACCAACAGTCAGCGGGTATTTGCTTACCAGTGAAGAGATTATATCGGAAATCGACTGGTCGCGGTAATGGGCATTCCTGGCTATACCGTCCATTGCGATGGTAGGAGAAGCGGCATGCAGCAGGACCACATTCAATCCGTCAATACTGTTCTCCAGCTGGACATCAGTTACCACCCCCACAAATTCAAGCTCCGCGTTCTCTTCCAGTATCTCGCCTGTAGCGCGGAGGTTCAGAGAGATGCTGCTTCCGAGGAATCTGGTATATCCCCCCGGATCCGTGAAATCTGTCTCAGTCTCTCTCTTTCCCACCTCCTGAATCCGGATGGTAAGCTGATGGTGATTATCCACGAACTGCTCCAGCTGAATGCCGGAGATATTGAATTTTATCTCTTCATTCTCTATCCGGACGACGCATTCGGCCGGCGTTTCCAGTACTGCCATCTTTCACCTCCCCCTCCAGATCCCGCCGGGCCCTCTGTATTCCGGGCAAACCGGGGCCCGGCGGAATTCAGATTATTTTCAGCTCACAGAACTCAACCCGGTTAAAAGACAGCTGCCGTTAATCCCAGAGGTTGTCGATCTCGGCGTCGCCGATCGTCAGCAACTTGCATGAAATTTCGAAATATTCGAACATCTGTTCGTCCGGCTTCTCCTTGGTATGGGGAACATGCTCCTCGTACTTGCTGATGAAGCCGCTCTTCCAGACCAGCTCCTTCATCAGCTTATTGTCCGGAGTCATGAAGGTAACCTTGCCGCCCTTCCAGTTAGGCTCAGATGAATCCATGGCCCAGCGGGCTATGTCGGTATTCCCCTCTGATTCTCTGGTAATCTTGATAACACCCGCGCGGGCTGTGTCCGAGGGGCGGCCGGTCTCGTCCTTGGCCGTGTTGATCTCGTATGACACCTCATATACGTTCTTATACACCACTCCGTCGATCTCCAGGGTAGGTCTTCTCGCCATTTCTCTTTCTCCTTTCTTCTCGTACGGTTGTATTGATCAAAGCTGCCTGTCCCATTTCATTTTTAAGGTTCCATATGGGCTGCGCGCTTCAGGCCGGCGCCGCCGGAACAAACTACTTGTCCTTTACATTGGTGCGGTCATCCTCGTTCCACGCCTCAAACTCGATATTGAAGGTCCGGGCGGGATACTTGGGATTGAGCGCCACCTTTATATCCACCTCCTGCTTCTTGCGCATCGCCTCATCCGCGAAAATCTCTATCTCGTAATCTTCCAGGATGTTGTCCTCCCCGGAGATTGCCTTCATGAATTCGTCGATATCCTTTCTGAGGGTATCGATGAATTTCTGGTCTATTACCGAAAAGGTCTGCTTGTTGAGATAGTTGCGCAGGGTCTTGTAAACGTAATCGTATGTCCTCCGAATGGAATAGACATTGAAGGTCTCCTTTTTGGAAAGGGTGGATGATCCCATTGCCACCACCGATCCCTCGAAATTGACCATGGTGTTTATGCCCTTATCGCTGATCTTGCCGGCATCCACCTGGTTGGCCCTGAACCGGATATACTTCGAATCGGCTATCTTGCCGTATTTGAACCCGGCGGTGGGCTGCTGCATTCCGTTGGCCGGATCCCCCTGGTAGATCTTGCCAGCTACGGCCGCGGCGGGCGAGACCCACATATCCTGGTCTTCGTACTGGTTCTGCTCTCTGGCCATGATGTAATTTGTGAAGACCGATACGTACTGCTTGAAGTCATCTATGCCGGAGAGGTTCTCGTACGCAGGGTCCTCCAGCATATCCATCACTTCCTCGAATGTCTCCAGGTTGGGAAGGTCGGTCATAACGTGAAGCTTGTTCGGTTTTCCCATCTGGCGCGCCAGGGTATCGATATTCTCTACCGAACCGGCCCACCCGGGCATAACGGCCAGCGAGAAACAGTCCTTGATCGACCATTCCCGGTAAAGGTCGGATACCGCCTTGGCCAGCTGTTCGAATTTCTCCTTGTCGTCAGGGTCCATAAGCTCTTCCGCGCTGACATTGGCAAACCAGGCGTTGACCTTCTCGTCAGGCTCTTCCTGGGCATTCGCGAAGAACTTATCCAGGGTCCGGTAGGTCTCCTCTATATCACGGCTGGCCCGGTGTACCCTCTTCATGTTCTTTTCGAGGTTAGCCTCCAGCCTGGTCATCTTCTCATTGATGATCTTTCTGATCTCATTAGGGTCGTCAGATTCCGAGATCGCCTCCATCCAGAGTTTCAGCCTGTCCGCCAGCAGCTTTCTCTGCTTCGCGAAGTTATCCTTGGTAAGAAATTCCTTCCGCTGGAAATCCTTCTTGGGATCAAGCCATTCCACCCCCCTGACCAGGTCTCCGTCCACGGTCTTGAACGATGGCAGAAGTTTTGCAAGTTCCTTGAATTTGCCGAATTTTTCGTCCAGAAGCTCGGCGAACTCATCGTCGGACAGCACCTCCCCGGCGGGCGCGGCCGGTTTTGCTTCGGCGGCCTTCTCCTCTTGGGGTTGCATTTCTCTCTCTTCGTCACCCATCAGTTTCACCTCGCTTTCTATTCTGAAAGTAATTCGATATAATATCTCATTGCCTTAATAAGAGCATCTTTCTTCTCTTCGTCGGAAAGTGTCTTCTTAAGGGTATTGTTCTTTTTAAGCTGCTTATCCAGATCGGCCAGGATCTCCTTGCTGTAGTATGTCTCCGAAAGGTGATCGTTCTTTTCGATCAGCTCCTTCGACTTGAAATCCTTCATCTGCCTGAGCTCAAAATTGGCGTTCACCGGCTCACCTTCGGTGCTCTCCAGCTCGCATTCAAAGGAGGGCCGGAATTTCTCGAAGACCTCCTTCAGGTTGCTGCAGCGCACTGGATCCGGCTCCGCGTCTTCATCGTTGTTAAGCTTGGCAATATACAAGAGCTTGTTGGAGGGGAGAAGCTCTACGGGGATGGAATCATCCTTCTTCTCCCGTTCCCTCGCCCCCAGTGTGAATTTCGCCATAATCTCCTCCTTTTCTCCGTATCCGGGCTATGAACTTTCCACTACAGAAAAAACGTAATCATCCTCTTCCACATCTATCCGGACACTGTCGCCCGGGTTGACGTTACCGGTAATGATGTCAACCGACAGTTTATTTATGATCTGTTTCTCTATTATCCTCTGAATCGGCCTGGCGCCGAGCTCCGGCGTATACCCTTCCTCGGACAGTCTGGTAACCGCATCCTCGGATAGAGATGCTTCTATATTAAGGTCCTCCAGCAGCGAAAGGAGCTGCTTGAACTCCAGGGAGACGATCTTCCGGACCTGCTCCTGGCTGAAGGAATGATAAATCACTATTTCGTTCAGCCGGTTGAGAAGCTCCGGCCTGAACTTGCTGAAGAGGAAGGTCCTTATCTCTTCCATATCCAGCTCCTTGCCTGCCTGGTCAGCCTCCAGTATCTTCTCGGCCCCGTAATTGGAGGTCAGGACCACTATGGTGTTGGAGAAATCGACAGTCCTGCCCTGGCCGTCGGTAAGCCGCCCGTCATCCATCAGCTGAAGCAGGATATTGAATACATCCGGGTGGGCCTTCTCCACCTCGTCCATCAGGACAATGGAGAACGGTTTCTTGCGGACCGCCTCGGTCAGAAGTCCCCCCGCTTCGTAACCAACGTAGCCGGGAGGCGCGCCTATCAGCTTGGCCACCGAGTGTGTCTCCATGAATTCGGACATATCTATCCTGACTATGGCGTTCTTGTCATCGAACAGGAACTCCGCCAGGAGTTTGGGCAGGTAGGTCTTCCCCGTGCCGGTGGGGCCAAGAAAGAGGAACGATCCCACCGGTCGGTAGGGCAGTTTCAGCCCCGCCCTTGATTTCCTGATTGCGTTGCATACCACCTTCACCGCCTCTGCCTGTCCTATTATCTGTTTGGAGAGGTACTCCTCCATGTTCAGCAGCCGGTCCTTCTCCGCGGTCATCATTCTGGAAACCGGGATCCCGGTGCGCCGGGCTATCACAGCCCCGACATCACTGTCGTAGACTACCGGCTCGAGATTTTCCACCACCTTCTTCAGCTCCTGGAACAGCTTCTTCTTCTCCGCTATAAGCTCCTTCAGGTCTTCGCTCTTGACCTTCTCGAACTCCAGGCTGCTCTCGAACTCGCGGTCCAGCCGGTGCCCCCAGTATTTCTGGAGGGTGTCAAGGTCCTTTATCAGCGCGTTGTAGCTTTCCTCCAGGTCTTCACCCTTTCCGGAGATCTTCTTCTCCACCTCATTGAAATGTTCCGATAGAGCCTCCACCTTCTCGGAGGCCATCTCCTTCTTGACAGAGAACTCGGAGCCGGCCTCATCTATTACATCCAGGGCCACATCAGGCAGGTTCCATTCGGATAGGTAGCGCCTGGCCAGCTTCACCGAGGCGTTCCTGGCTTCCTCGTCGTAAGTTACCTGGTGGTGTTCCTGATACTTCCCGGCCACCCCGTCCACAATCATTACCGCCTCCTCTTCATCCGGCTCCTCCACCCTCACCTTCTCAAAACGCCTGGCCAGGGCCTTGTCCTTTTCCAGGTACCTGGTGTATTCCTCTTCGGTAGTGGCCCCTATCAGCCTGAGCTGACCCCTGGCAAGGGCAGGTTTCAGAAGATTGGCGGCATCCATGCCGCCCCCCGACCCGGCGCCGCATATGGTATGTATCTCATCTATGAACAGGATAACCTTGCCGGCAGACTTGACCACTTCCCCGATAAGCGCCTTGAAACGCTCCTCGAACTCCCCCTTGTACTTGGCACCCGCAACTATCGCGCCCATATCGACTTCTAGCACCTTCACTCCCCGGAGGACCTTCGGCACACGCTCATCCACAACCGCCCGGGCAAACCCTTCGACAATCGCAGACTTGCCCACTCCGGCCCCCCCGGTCAGTACGGGAGAGTTCTTGCGCCTTCGCATAAGTATCTGTACGGTCTGCTGGAGCTCGTCCTCCCTGCCTATCATGGGGTCGAACTCCCCGGCGGCCGCCCTGCCGGTCATATCCGTGGTGTAACGAAGTGTACCCGAGACCTTTCCCGGCTTCCCACCTTCCGGCACCTTCTCTTTCTTCTCATCCCCTCCCGACGGCTCGGTCAGTTCCTCCAGGGCCTTGTTCTCGGCTATGGCCCGGTATATATCCTCCTTCTTGAATTCCACCTTGTCCCTGACATAACCCGACAGGGCCGAACGGGGATCGAAGGCGGCGATGAAGATATGCTCGGGCTCTACCAGCGGATCGTACAGCTTCTCCTTCTCGTCCAGGGCGGCTGTAAGAACGTTCTGAGCAGCCGGTGAGATCGGTACCTTTTCCCTGCCGGTGGACTTCGAAGGCTGATCTTTAAGGTAGATCTCAACTATCGACTCCACGAAGGAAGCGGATTTGCCGATCTGGTTCAGTATCGACTCTATCTCAGAGCTTTCCAGCCGGACCAGGGCCATCAGAAGGTGCTCTACATCAATTTCAGCATGTTTGAAACTGGCCGCTATTTCCCGAGCATTCTTTATGGCCGCACGGGCATCGTAAGAATAGCTCGCTATATCCATAAAGCAGAATTACTCCTTTTTGATTGATAAGACCACTGCATCCGTAAAGGGTTATCATTCACCCCCCTCAAAATCGACAATATTTTCGATGCCTGAAAATGTCAAGAGCAAAATAATTTTGAACTTACCCGGGATTCAGGCCCTTTGCCTCTGCTCTTGATACCCACCCCTTCATCCCCGGATCATGCGGCCAACTCCGACCTGTCAGGAGATTTCTCCATGAGATGCCGCCTGGATATTCAATACCGGGCCTCTTCGGCCGGGGCGCGATTACCCTGCTCTCTTCTGAACGGTTATTCAGGCGCCGGCTCCGAGGGAAATCCCTGCACCGTAAGAAAATCGGGGCGCTCTGTCTCCCAGCTTATCCCGAATCTATCCTCGCAGAACTGCTCCACCCTGGCGTACCCCTGATCATCGGTAATGGCATTATCGTGGAGAAACTCTTTTTCAGGGAAGTTGTATCCCATAGCGGAGATAATATCGAGTCTTACAGATTTCATCATTACATTCGGCATTTCGATAATAAGCCCGGTGCGCACCTCCCCGGCCAGCGCTTTCAGCGCTTTTTGAGTGCCGATCTTTCCGAGTACCGAAGCATGCTCCGCTTTCGCCTCCGGGTCATTGGCCTTTCTGAAATCTTCAATGAAGGTTTCTTCGAGCTCATCATCCCCAAGAGCGGCCAATGCGATCCTGTACTCCTCCCATCCGGAAATCCGCGCGGCAACTTCCTCGCTCTTCAGAATTTTCAGGGCTCCGGTTATTTTGCCCTTTGCTATTATCAGCAGCAGGGTCTGGTCCGGGGCTGATTCGAGCCTATCCGTGAATATTCTTCCAAATTTGCTGATATGCTGTGGAGGGACAGAACTCTGGACCGTTTCAAGTATGTAATCGGTCAGCTCCCCATCTCTCTTCAGCCCACTTTCAAGCAGGGTGCCCAGTATAAGCTCATCGCGCAGCAGCCTGATACCTGAATGGTAAAGCGGGTCCTTCTGAAACCCCAACTGTACCAGCATCCTGGCCGACTGCAGGGCTACATGGTCTGTGTCATATTTTATCGCCGCTCCTGCCGCCCTGAGAGTCTCTTCGGTCAGCTCTTCGGCAGCAACCGAACTCTCTATCCTGCCCCTGAACTTCTTTCCATCCTTGAAACTGTCAATCTGCTCATTAAAAAATCCCAAGAGGTTCACCTCCGTTTTTCCACCATCGCCGGCGCCGCAGTTCATAAAAGAGATAGCGGCCATAAAAAAGATTGCAATCGCCAGCTTCAATATCCCGGCAGACCTTATCTGGAAACGGTATCCCACTGGTTCTCGTCTCCTTCCTCATATTTCTTTGGCTGATCCTTGAACCTGAGGAGAGTATCGGTCCTGCCCGATGAATAATGCATCAGGCTGGTGGATGAATCCACATCTCTCCAGCTGAAAATGGAGTGCCCGCATTCGTGGGCTATCGTCTGCCTGACCTTATCTTCGGTTTTCGAGCCCTCCTTCACCCATATCGGGTTTCCGCTAAGTCCCGAGAGGGGCCACATTATCCCCTCATCGGTACCGTGATCGTTCGATAGCGGGCCGCTGAGGTTTACCGTGGCGCCATTGCGGCCGTTTACGGTAATCTCCTCGGCGCTGTCTCCTGTTCCCAGGGTATAGCTGTTCCCGACAACTAAGAATTTCATGTACCCTCTCTCGCTGCCGCCCCGTACATTGGAGTATGAGTTCTTAAGGTTGATCGATTCATCCCCCGCAGAGGCAGCCTCCCGGAGGAAATATATCCAGTTGAGGTCCTTGACTATTACTATCTTCTGACCCGCCGGGTTGAATTCACTTATTATCGCTCTCTCTTCGCGCGAGGTGGTTCCGGGTTCCAGGTCCAGGGCCCCGTTACCATTCAGGTCGAAACGGATATCCATGGTTTCAGATTCCTCGTCAGTTTCCTCGTCAATCACTATCTCCCCCACGCACTCACAGTACCAGCCGTTGATTATTTCCTCCGCTTCCCAGAGATCGAAATCGGGACGGCTCAACGCGGTATCATCCGATTCGCTGTCTATTACCTTTGCCACCGTAACGGTGTCGGATTTATTACGGTAGACATTCACCTTCAGTACAGCCGCAACCGGCCCGTCATCCCGGAATGTTCTCACCTTTATCTCGGTCTCGCCCTTGTTGGTATTCCTGCCCCTTATCACCTGCAGAAAATGTGTCCCGCGGCGGGCCGGGGCATCAGTATCTTCCACTTCCGCAACGGAACTGTCCTCGGTGGTAAACCTCAGCACGCCGCCATTGGCACCTCCGGTGATATTGACCCAGGCGTAACCGAAATCGTTCTTCTTTATGCTCAGATGATGGTCCTCGCCCTCTTCGTTATCCATCTCATCGTGGCCGTACACCGGATCGATCGCCTTCTCGAATTCGACCTTTATCACATTTATGCTGACATGCCTTCTCGACTCGAATGACCCGTCATCTGAACGGAATCGCAGATTTATCCGCTCTCCCCCCCGCGAGCTGATCTCATCGCCGGCCACTATGGTGACTGTCTCCTGGTCGGCATCCTCCAGGGTGATCCTGTCACTGTCACTGCTCCACTCGTATTCTCCCTCCATCTCCCGGGGAAGGACCGCGGTCATCCTGGTCCGGGCGCCGGCTGGCACGGCGGTATCGGGCGACGCTTCTCCATCTTCAGCCTTTATACTGACCCTTTCACGGCGAAGCAGCCTTGCCAGCTGTCCGGTAATATAGCTCACAGGTCCCGGCATAATTCCACCAGCCTCTTAATCTATTCCTCCGGTTCGATCTCAGCGGTATCCAGGTCCGGAAATTCGATACTGACTCTGCCCGGGGGTATATCCTCTATCTTCGCGTAACCGTTCTCGTCCAGCGTGCCTTCCTTCTCGGAACCGTCGGGAAATATGATCTTATACTTTTCATCAGCCGACTTATTCCCGTATTCGTCGGCCAGTTCAATTTCAAGATAATCCTTGAAGGTGAGAAGCCCTGACTGCTGCTCAAGCCCATATTCGTAATTCATAAACTTAACGGTGAAAAAGTATTCCGGCGGGTTGTAACTCTCTCCGTACTCGCTGAGCTCCTCCTCGGTAGGGATTTCATCAACATCCTCGGTATATTCATACTCCCACTTCAGTTCTATCTTCCCCTTCTCAACCATAGCCGGCAGCTCGGTTATCTTATCGTGGGCGCTGTCACGATCATATTCATAAATTGTAACCAGAACTTCCGTCCCGCTATCCACTTTATCTATATCGGCGGTCAGGGTAAGCAGATCCCCCCTCCGGGCCTGATCTGATGACCATTTCATATTGCTGATCACCGGCCTGGGGAATAAAGGGATCGAGTTCGATTTTCCCTTGAGACCGTTCCTGGGAAGCTTTACCTCGAAATATAACTGGTCCCCCTTATCCAGATCTTCGGGGATTTCGACCTTCTTCCTGAAAGAATTGCCGTTGATCGTATCCGACAGCTTCCATAGCTTTTTACCCCCGGAGCTTTTTCCGGTAATCTTGACAGGGGCGCCATTCCCCACGAAAGCAGTCCCTACCTCGATCCCGGCTTCGGTTCCGGCAATGGCGGCGCCACTGCCCCAGGTGGCGTAGACCAGCGAGGACTCCAGCTTTATCTTATGCTCGGAATCGGTAGATTTGCTATGTTTCAGCTCAGGCATAATCAATCCTAAACGTTATAGGTCCCGGGGAGAATCCGGTCGATAACCTCTTTAAACTGTCCCTTCAGCATCCGGTAGGACTTCCTGTTGAATCTGATCAGCGCCATAAACCCAAGCTGGTCCTTCAGGACAAAGAGGTAATTATGGATCTCCCTGATATCATCCGCAGGAATCCATTTGAAGATGAATTCATAGGCGGGATTTCCCCCCTCAACCGTTATCTCCTGGTCCTTCAGCACATCGATGCTGTTCATGGACTGGACGATAGGAGATATCTTCTCCCTGGCATATTCCTCCACCTCATCTGTCTGGAGAAACCGGTCTACATTGACGTTAATCTCATGTACGAATCCGTCGATCTCCGGCCCCATGAATGAGTAGGAACTCTGATCCTGCCACTCTCCGGGCAGCTCAATATTAAAATCAATACCGCTCATTGCAAACCATCCCTATAAAGGTACTTCCGTGCCGGTATCGGCATCTATCGAAATAATCTCGTTCGGCTCATCCTCGTCATCTCCCGGACTTACCACAACGTTCCAGATAGTCACCCAGTTCTGGCCGCCGTCGGATGTGTGTTCCAGAAGCTCTATCTCCAGGATCTTCCCATCGGGGAATTTCTCCATGACCTTGCGCCTGGCCTTTTCCTCATCTATCCCCGGTTGATTGTACCTGATCCGGCGGAGGTCAGAAAAGCTGAAATTGTGAACCGCCCTCTTTTCCAGGTTCACGCTGATCGATATCCAGTTCGGGAAGATCGATATCTCATTCTTTCCCTGAGGGTATTCCCTCCACTCCTCCCTCCAGAACTGGCCATCCGCCTCCGAGCTTTCCATCCGGAAGTTGCGGCTCTCGAAATCCGGGATATGCCTCCGGATGAATCTCCCGGCAAAATCCTCCGCTTCGGCAGCGGTCAGCGCCGGCGGCCCGTTATATTTGACCACCTTCCCCCTTTCCCGGCTGACCCAGAACTCGCCCAGCTCGCCATCAAAGGAGTAGAGCTGGCCCAGGTTGGGGTGCTCTCTCATCCCGGTCAGCTCCAGGTTCGCCTCTATATAATCCCTGGTGTTGGGATCGCCCTCCATCTTGAGGAAATCGTATATCAGCTTGCGGGCCTGCTGCTCGGTAATTCCGCTTCCCTTCTGTTCTTCTCCTGTTTCTTCACTCATACAGATACCATCCTGGTGTAAAAAGACAAAAACTAACGTAAGTACATATATTAATGATCTATGCTCACTGGTCCTTTTCATTCTCTGGCCGATCCGTAACGGGCCGGATGGAGGGTGGTCTCCTGCGAGATCCCCTCCAGGGCATATATTTTATAATCGAACTGCTTCCTCTTTCTGTGGTCGACCGATGCCTGTGCATTGGAGGCGGCTGTGTTTATCCCCTTCCCCTTTGAAAGGTCATCCCAGAACGCCTTCGCCCACTCCATCGCAATATCCCATCCTACCTTATGTATGAATCCCATGGTGATATCCGCACCCTTGAACCCCATAGCGTCAGCGATATTCCTGGGTATCTGAAACCCTGACCTCTTATCTCCTATATGGAGCGCCTTAAGGGTCGCCTCATCCAGTTCGCCCGTGACATTGAGCTCCGGGTGCGCCTTCTGGTAGTTCCTGATCGATTTTCTGGTTCTGGTTCCCAGTTTGCCATCAGGTTTGCCCGCAAAGATCCCTGTTAAAACCTTCTGAATAGCCCTTGTCTGTTTTTTCTCATCGAGGTTCTCAGATATATTGAACCATTTAAGAGTTGCCGGGTTCTTCTTTCCATCGGCCGGTTTGATCCCGTGGCAGCCCTGAAACCTCATAAGCGCTTCGGTGGTATTGGTTCCATGCTTTCCGTCGACCCCCCTTGGGTTGAAATGATAGACCATCCCCTGATATGTCCTTACCTCGTTCACCGCCCTGCAGCCATTTATCATCATGAAAAGCATATCCTTGAAAACTCCAGCCTTTTCGGTTCTTATGGCGGCATCATTCTTCTTCATCTTGGCTACCCTGTACATAAAGAGCCTGGATTTATCCTTCTCGCTGAATTTTCCACCCTCCTTTCCATGGAAGACCATCACGATCGGCCCTGAATGGCCGCTGAAATAGACCACCGCGGCCGACTTCATCTCCTCCACCGCCTCCATGGCATGCCGGTCAAACTGCGAATAGACCATGTACCCGGTCTTGTCCTTCAGCGACTTCAGGCCCTTTTCCGCGTATCCGACATCCTTTTTGGAGGATTCCATCTTCCCCTTCTTCTTATAATGAACCCCGTAGTTGTAGGCGTCCGGCTTCCCAACCTTGAAATCGACCTGGTGTTTCTTGTTCCAGAGCCATAGCCTGCCCGCAATCACTATCCGGTAGTCGCCGGCCAGCAGGAGGCGTTTGTCCGGGGTGTCGTCCCGCCCGTTCCAGAGCAACTGGTGCTCTCCGGGTTCATACATCTTCTTCTTAATGAGACTGGCTACCTTCGGCGGTTCAAATTCTCCCTTTTTATACTGCTTGTAGAAATCATCATGGATGCTGGAGCTCTTGTATTCTATATGCAGGTCCACTTCCTGTTTCACCCCGGTTACCCCGAATTTGATCACAACCTGTTTTTCGATGAAATCGAGAACCTTGAGGGGGGCTTCCTCCCTGCCGTTCATATAGTCAGTGCCATCCTGGTCGGTAACGGCGGTTATCTCGATCCCCGCCTTCTGGTTGATGAACTTTGTTTTCCTGCCGGGGGAAATCTTCTTGCACATATACTACTCGACCTCTGTAATGGCTGGAAGGTCGGGAAACTCCACCCGGTGCGTTACCGGCGGGCAGTTCTCCTCCCTGGCACAGCCGCTGCCGTCCAGTTTGCCCTCTCTTACCTCCCCGTTGGAGAAGCGGACGATATACGGCTCGTCTTTCATCGGATTCCCGTCCTTGTCCTTGAGCTCTATCTCCACGTAGTCCTTATACTTCAGCATCCCGGACCGGGATCTGACCCCATCGATATCCACGATAAAATAGAACTGTGGCGAGGAGTATTTCCCGGGGCCTTCACTCTCTTTGGCTTCATCGAGGTAACCGAAGCTCCATTCAGCCTCCACCCTGTCTCCGGATATTTTCTTACCCGTTATGCTCTGGACCTTCCTGTCCGCCCTGTCAATATCCTTCATCCATACCTCTATTACAGTGTCTGTTCCATCCTCGAATCCAGCGGTATCGACCTCCAGCTTTACCTTTTCGCCGCTCTCGGCCTGATCCTTCTCCCATCCTGCCTTCTTGACCGCTCTGAGTTTGATTTTATGATCGCCCTCGGCAACCCCTGTTTTCTTAATCTCTCCGGTCAGAGTCCCCCTCGACACCTCTCCATCCGGAGACTCCATCTGGTAATCCACACCTGATATCGGCTTGCCTCCCTTGTCTACATATTTTGCCTGGATAAAATGCCCCTCATCTACCTGTCCTCCCTGCGACCGGGCCTCCTGCTGCTGGCCACCTCCGCCGCTGCCGCTTCCGCCCCCTCCTCCGCCATTTCCGATCATTACGTTTGGTGAGCCGATCATTATCTGGGCCTTGTTTGAAGGGGGTTTCTGGAACGGCCCTCCCTGCGGAATGTGGGGAGGCATATTGGATGCCGTGCTGTTGACGGTGGCAGCGGGCATCCCCATGATCTTGACCGAAGAGGAGAGGCCGCCATCCAGCATCCCGCTGAAGGGGTGGGGAAGCGGGGTCGGCACCGGCCCACCCGGTGTGGGAATCATGATGATATGGATATCCACTCCGACCACCTGGTCCCCCTGCTTGGCGGCGGGCATACTGTTTATTAATACAGTGCCTGCAGCTATAACCTTGCCGTTGGGCAGGTCAGCGGGGTCGTTACAGGTCATCGCGGTATCGGCGCACCTGGCGGCCGGTTTTCCCATAACTCTTCTCCTGTTCTATTATTACCGCATCTAACTATACCGCCATCCCCGGATCCAGTCAACATTTTATAGCTGTGGAGTTCCCCCATTTTCAGTTCCCTCTCCGATGATTGGATCATCCGGGGTATGTGCCGCTCCGCAAATAAGATAAAGGCGCGCCTCTTCAGCTCTTTTCACCCAGCCGGCTGTATAGAAGGGCCAGCCGGGGGTTGGCGCCCAGCTTATCGCGATGTTTCTCCAGGAAGGACCAGAACAGTTTCTTCCACTTATCGCACCAGGCGCCCCGGCTGAAATCACTCATCTTGAGGATATAATTGGATGAGCTTATATAAGGCTTGCTTGACATCAGCCCTCCGTCGGCGTACTGGCTCATGCCATAGAGATTCGGCACCATCACCCAGTCGTAGGCATCCACGAACATCTCCATGAACCACCGGTAGATCTCATCCGGGCAGTAACCGCTGAGCAGCATATAGTTGCCCAGGACCATCAGCCGCTCGATGTGGTGGCAGTAACCGTTTCTGAGAACCTTTCGTATGACGTTATCCACCGGGGGCATCCCGGTGGAGGCAGTATAGAACGACTGGGGAAGCTTCCTGCGGTTGCCGAAGAAGTTGGAGCTTCTCTGCCTCTCTCCCTCCAGCAGGTAGATCTTCAGGATGAACTCACGCCAGCCGATCACCTGGCGGACAAACCCTTCCTTCGAGTTGAGAGGCACACCTGAGCTCAGGACCCTCTCTATTACCTCCGCCGGTGTCAGAAGCCCGATATTGAGAAGGGGGGAGAGGAGCGAATGATAGACAAAATCATCTTTTTCGGAGATGGCGTCTTCGTAATCGCCGAACAGCTCCAGCCTCTCACGAACGAACTGCTCCAGCCACCTGCGGGCATCCCGGAATGTTACCGGGTAGACGAAACCTTCGGCCTCGCCCGGATTTTCAGGAAAATTGACCTTTACATATTCGGCAGCTTCCTCGACATGTCTGCCTGGATAGCCGGTTATCTCCGGCACGCGGTGGCCCCGGGGCAGCTTCTTCCTGTTCTCGGAATCGAAGCTCCATTTCCCCCCGGCCGGCCTGTCCCCCTCCATCAGGATGCCGAGCCTCTTTCTCTGCCTCCTGTAGAAGGAGGCCATCAGGTAATGGCCGCTCCTTTCCAGCTCCCCTCCCAGAAAGGAAGGGGACTCTTCCAGGGTTATCCCTTCCGGCAGTGATTCTTCCAGCTTCCGGTCGAAGGGGCGGACCGCAAAGAGCCGGTATCTCCTGGCCCTCTCTCTCCAGTCTTCGCTGAACTCCACGTATTCGGCTCTGAATCCCTTTTTGTCCAGAAACTCCTGATATCCCTTCATGGAAGCCCGGTGCAGCATCAGCTTCTTCCTGTGGAACCTGAAGTCGGTAAAATACCTCGGCTCCTCCACAATAAAGACCGCCCGCCCTTTTCTGATGCAGGGATGCTCTCTGAATAGATGGGTGGGGAATACTATGGCCGCTTCTTTCATGGCAGCTCCGATAACAAAGAGACGGGGGAGAATAAACGATGATGCATTTCAGCCTGAATCATATATTTTGACTCAGGGTAATCTTCAATCGCCCACTCCGTAATTATACGGCAGCCAAATGGGCTGTTCCAGCGGAAAAAAAAGAATCAGGATACAGATTGATTTCAGTCACGTCTCTTCCGGACAGTGCTTATGCCCAGCAATGAATAAACGGTACAATGCCTCATCAGGCCGGTAACTATAAGGATTATGCCGAGAGCTGCCCACCAGCTTCCCGCATAGATACCCCAGACCGAAAGGGGCAGGCCTGCAACCATCCTTATTATAACGTCAACCTTCCCTACATTCCGCTCTATCTTCATAATCCCTCCGTCCTCGCCGCTCCCGTCTCCGCCGCCACCCTGGATACTTCCTCTTCGTTCGAGAAGAGCATGCATTCCTTCCTGGGGTTATCCAGCGACAGGACCAGCTCTCTGAGCTCCCTCAGGAACCCTGCCCTGAGAACATCCGATACCGGCTTATCTTTAATATTATCCGCGGCGAAATGGCTGTAGGGGCATGGTTCCACATATCCGTTGGCATTTATATGAATCATCCCCTTTCCCGCCGCCATGCACTGGCCGTTTCTGTATTCATCCGCCGGAAGGTTGAAGATGGGTGGCCTGGCTTCCGCTCTTCTCTTCTCCAGCTCGGCTTCCTTGTACTCGCGGTCCTCATCTGTCAGGATGAACGATTCATCCAGGTTCTTCCGGAAGGGGATATAGTCTGTGAAGAAACCGAACCGGGCCCCCCGTTCCCATTGCCTCCGCATCCACTCCCCGGAGGTAACATCCTTCAGATTAGCGTGGGTGATCATGGTGCTGAACCCGAACGGTACCCGGTTATCCTTCAGGAGCTTCATCGCGGTTTCCACCTTTTCCGCAACCCCTTTTCCCCTTCTAAGGTCCGTATAATGATCCAGGCCCTCCACCGAAATCACCGGCAGTATATTCCCGGCGTTACTCAGAACTTCCAGGTTCCTCTCCAGCAGGGTCCCGTTGGTATAGAACAGGAAGAAAGCCTTCCGGAAGGAGGCGAGCCTCTCCGGCAGGCCTGGAACAAGAAGCGGCTCCCCCCCGGCTATCACAAAGAAGTAAATCCCAAGCCTGCAGCACTGATCTATAACATCGCATATCTCATCAGTAGAGAGTTCAGTCCCGGGCGAGTAATTCATGGCGTAGCATCCCCTGCAGTTGAGGTTGCAACGCCAGGTCACCGAGAATATGCAGAAAAATGGGACGGGAACTCCCAGCTCCTCTCTCTTGCGGGCCCTCAGCTTCTCACCCCTGATGGCCACGGAGATCAGGTGCCTGGTCCGGGAGATCAGCCCCGGAAGCTCTCCGGGAGATCTGAGGGCCCGGGAAAGCATTGCCCTCAGATAAGTTATCAGATTGTCGTGGTATGCCGGGTCGCTTCTCTTAGTATCAGACATGCCGGTTGGCCCTCCTCGCGGTAATACCGCCTGCCGCTCGATATAATGCACACAGACTCCCCTTTGACGGAAGAAAATAATAATCAAATGCCGGGGGTAATTCAAGAGGCCGCACAGCCGGGGATGAATTTATTAACCCAATTCTTACCGGGGGCGGCTGTGCTGATCAACTGCCCGGGAATATCGCGGCTATAGCTCCAGCTCTCTGTCCTCTCCCGGATGGAGGGGGAAAATCTGCTCCCTGAAACCTATCCGCACCGGCGCTTCGGCGTCGGCCTGGCAGCGGAGCCTCAGCCTTCCGGGGGTTATCTCCACCTCGATGGGACACCTGCGGTAATTTATGGAGAACTCGATCGATTCGAGCTCTGAAGGGAGACAGGGATTGAAGCGGAGTATCCCGTTCCGGCTCTCCATCCCGGAGTAGCATCTCATGATCAGATCGACAGTTCCGGCCATAGCTCCCAGGTGGATCCCCTCCCGGGTGGTGCCCCCCTGAACATCCTCTATATCGCTCTCCAGGGCGTCCTGGAATAGACGCCAGGACATCTCCCTCCGCGAGCGGGAGAGCACCCAGGCGTGGACCATCCTGCTGAGGGTTGAACCGTGGGACGTTCGCTTTAGATAATACTCTATACTGTCCGGAATGGTTCTGTATTCAAATGGGTAGCCCAGCTGTTCGAATATCTCGCCGATCTCATCGGCCGACAGCAGGTAGAAGAGCATAAGCACATCGGCCTGTTTGGAGAGCTTGTACCGGTTTGGGCTGTC
>WJIX01000165.1 GCA_014730075.1 bacterium
CACTCCAGCTGTTTCAGGATTGTTTCTTCATCATCCACTATCAGGAGTCTGGTTTCAGGCAATGCAATCCTTTCTAGAGGCTAAGCTCGCGCCCTGGTATTTTCAGAGTGACAGAAGCTCCTCCCGAGCTTCTGTTCTCTACTATTATAGTTCCGTTGTGAGCTTCGGCAAGTGTTTTACAGATCACCAGCCCAATTCCCAGGCCGTTTTTCTTGGTACTTCTGAACGGCTTGAAAAGATCATTATTGAAATACTCCCTGTGGAAACCCTCTCCCCGGTCGGAAACTGTCAGGGTTATCCAGCCGTCCCCGGTACTCCGGGCCCTTAACTTTACCTTCGAACCCTCTTCAGAAGCCTCCACCGAATTGAGCAGGAGGTTTTCCACAATCTTTTCAAGAGCCTCCGGGTCGGCCCTGGCCGGAAGGTCCTCCGGGCAGTCGATATCCAGACTGATCCTCCCGGAATCGGCAATGCTTTCCAGCATTCCGGCCCGCTCCCGCAGGAAGGAGGATATATCCATATTCCTTTTTGATATTTCCGGGGGAGACCTATGGGCGCTGAGGGAGGAGATAAGGTGATTTATTTTTTCAACCGCCCGCTGAAGCACTTCTACGGCATCCTTCTGGAACCTGGGGTCGCTGATATTCTCCCTGGCGTTATCAGCGGTCAGAGAGAGCATCCCCAGCGTATTCTTCAGGTCGTGTATCACGAAAGAAGCAAACCTGTTGAAAGACTCGACCCGGTCAGCTTCGATTATCCTCTCTGATAGGACGAAATTCTCGAGCGCCAGCGCCAGCTGATCGGAGACGGTGGACAGAAAGTTCCTGTCCTCTTCCACGAATTTTGCCCGGGTATCTTTCTCCCCCAGTGCGATTATGCCCAGCGATTGATCCATGTTGCGAAGAACTGCCGTTGCCCTTATCCAGCCGGTTTCGGCACCAGCATCCGGATCGGAATATTTCCTGAGGGTTTCAGAAGGACTTGAGTCGTTGAAGAATATTATATTCTCATCCTTTTCGCAGCGGGCAGCAAATTCCAGTAGTGCCTGCACGCAACCGCTCCCGGGTGGAGCCCCGTAGTGAGCCCATTCCGCTCCGCTTAGACTGGAACAGATCAGGCCCCGGCTGACCAGCATCGATTCACAGATGGAACCGATACTGTTCTGAAGCAGGTCCTCGATTGAATCTCTCTGACTCATTATTCTTGAGTATCTGTTCCATTCCCTCCGGTAGTTATATTTGTCAGACTGAAAATTGTCGCTTATGAACCTTCGTATCCTCCTTCTGGTCTTACCGGATATGGCGGTGGCGATAACCAGGAAGGCGCCGAAAAGAACCAGAAGCAGCACCGTGAAACTGTCAAAGGAGACATCCAGGATGGAGGATATATATGAAATAATTGACAGTGAAATCAGGTAGAGGCCGGTCAGGGTGACCGAAAGGGAGGATGTACCCTGGTACGATGAAATAACTGTCCTCAGGGGCTGGTATCTCACGAAGGCATAGAGCCAGGTTACAGCCAGGATAATGGTCCCGCAGTCCAGAACGGCAAAATGCGTCCGGTTGAGGATAGATACCGCAATCAGCCTGCTGAAGACGAAGAAGTTGATCAGAGAAGCTATGATCACCCCCAGGAGAGGGTATTTGAGCGCCACCCTGGCCGGTATATTTGAGGACCTGAAAACATTCTCCAGCCGGTGCAGCGCGTACACATTGCTCAGAAGAAGAATTGTAGCCCCAACCTTTCCCCATCCGGAGACTGTGAATCCCCAGAGTATTCCGCCCGCTTCCTTCATGAAGTGAATCCTGCTCACGAACAGGGATGCGGGCAGAAAAATCAATGATACCGCAATGGCCAGTCCTGCCCCGATCACCGCGAGTATGAACCCCCTGTCTCTTCCCGAGAGCTCTCTCTTGCCCATAGTCCTGAAGTAGGCCACAATAAGCGAGGTAGCGAGAAAAGAGAAGATCATCATCAGGCTTATACCGGATAGCGCTTTCTCCGGCAGGTACGACCTGATAATCAGAAGGGCCGCGGCCGAGATCCCGGCGAAGGAAAAAGATGCCGCCGCGAAAAGCCCCTTCCAGGAAGCCTCAGGAGATTTCATGATTACCCTGATCCCCAGGATAACCATAAGGACCGATCCTATTACGGATACCGCCTCAGGGATATGGGTCATTCCCCTCTCCTGATTCTGTTCAGCTGCTTCCTGGCTTCGGAAGCGAGCGGTGTTCCGGGGTATCTCCTGACGCAGGAATTGAGAATTTCCGCCGCCCTTGCGCTGTCGCTGAGTTTCTCCTCGGATATGGAAGCGGCCCTGAGGTAATTGCCCCTGAAATTGCTGTAACCCGGGTACTCGTCGACCAGTTCAAGCAGCCGGCCCACCGCTTCTTTCCATTTTCCATCCTCGGTCAGGGCTCTCACCAGGTATTTCTCCGCCATTATCCTGGCTCCCTGGGAATTGCTTTCGCTGATGATCGTCCTGTAATGTTCCCTGGCTCTTTCGTAGGCCTGGCTGGCCACATCCTTTTCTCCCGACTCGGCGAAATGGGTGGCGATCCTCAGTGGTGCCTCCAGGCCCTGCAGCGTATATGGATGATTGGTGTAGAGTGCCTTGTAATGGAGAGAGGCCTCCAGCCAGTCGCCGCTCTTCTCTTCAATCTCAGCAAGGATCCAGGTGGCTTCGGCCACCTCGCTGTTCCTGTTGCCGTAGTTACTGATTATCCTGGTGCACAATTCTCTGGCTTTGCTGTAATTGCCTTCTCTGAACCTGATCCCCGCGGCTGCGACCAGAGCGCCTGACGCCTCCTCCGAACGGGGGTACTCGGTGGCGATCTCTTCCAGTATCCTGACCGCTCTATCCCTGTTGTCATAGCCGTCCAGTTCGATACGGGCCTCTATATACATCAGAGCGGGCAGCCTCTCTTCCCCGGAGAGTTCCTCTTTCAGCTTTCCCAGGTATCTCCTGGCCCTTCCCCACTCCTCTTTCTGAAGCATCACCGTAATCAGATTCAATCTGGACTCTTCCGCCAGGCCGGGATATTCCCCGCTTCCGGCAATTTCAGAATAGAGCTCTTCGGCGATGCCGTACCACTCCCTGGCTTTTTCACCCTTTCCCATCTCCAGGTAAAGGTGTGCCGCCTCTATGGGGGCAAGTATATATCGCCGGTTCAGTGTTATTGGAAAGGGGCGCGCTTTGGGCGAGAGGAAGCGCTGATAGAACTGGCTGTAATGTTCCAGGGATGATTCCGGGTTGTTCATCTGCCTGGCGATGACCGCAGCGGAATAGATCGCGTTCGCCCGGGCGGCAGGTATTCCGGAGGAGAGCTCCGCTGCATCCCTGAAGTCACGGTAAGCCTTTTCCAGCATCCCGGTCTGAAACTCCAGCTGAGCCATCTCAATCTGGGCGGTGACGATTATGGTATCAAGCTCCGCCTGACGGTTCATCTGGTCTTTATATTCCTCCACGATTCCCCGGTAGGTATCCAGGGTCCTGGTCAGAAATTCACCCTGCACCGTGGTGGAGGAGAGTTCGTGCCTCATCTTTCTTGCCTTGAAAAGTTCTTTCTCCGCCTCATACAGTGGGCCCTTCTCCTGACAGGACATCACTACAGCGATAGCTGCCAGCAGGGTCAGGAATGATTTCGATATGTGAATACGAATGAACATAGATTATTAATCCTCCTTCATTTCATCGCTCTGCTCGAGCAGGTCTGTCCTCTTCATTATTACTATCACCGCGGAACCGGCTGTAATCAGGTAGGTGGCGATCGTCTGAAGCAGCTCTCCCACGATATGATTGTAGATGATAAAATCCGGAGATAGCCGGAACGATATCATCTCTGCCTTTATGTCCAGAAGCACCGACGGCAGGGTAAGTATGAACGGTATGACCACAAGAAGAGCTGTAAGTATGACGGAATGGCAGGCCAGAGAGGAACTCTTGCCGATGGAAGAGAATGCGTCTTCACCTTCCAGCAGTATGAAGGGAGTTGTATAGACGAATAATCCCTGGACCGCCAGGGCTGCCAGTATACTTGCACCGGCGAATATCAGTCTTCCTCCCGGTATCAGCGCCCCGGTAACCATCTCGGAAATATTGAGCACCAGGAAAATAATCCCGGAGCTGATAATGGAGACTGCCAGAAGGTGGCCGTACCTCTTGAAGGTGAGGGAGAATGAAGGGGCCGCGTCAGGATTGCCCCTGGATAGAACGGAGCCCACCATCGCCACCGTAGCACCCTGGATAATAATATGTATGAATATATCCAGTAAGATGTCGAATCTGCCCAGGACTGCCTGCATCAGTATGATATGGTGGGGGTAGTGCCTGAATATTTCCGGCGCTATCCCCCTTATAAACAGTGCCCAGAAGGAATGCAGCGCCGGGCTCTGGATATTGAGGTATATGGCCATGATAAGTATGTGCAGGGCGAAATAGATCAGCGAAGGCAGCGCCACTACCGGATTCCTCAAGGCGGAGAGGGCCGAAATATAAACGTTAATGATTGAACGGGTGTTCGATTCCTTCTGCCAGTCTTTTCTGCTCCCTGAAAGGTTCATTATGCGCCATCCCCCTTGAGCTTCCGAAGTGACCGCTCAATATACGGATAGATTTTTTCCGCCAGCTCGGTCAGTTCCCTGGTCGCTTCCCTCTCTTCTCCCGGTGGAAGAATTACTGAAAACCTTATGAATGCTGCCGCCTGAGCGCGGCCCTGGAGCGAAGAGATAAGCTGCTGCCATTTCAGTGCGAATTCGTTGGTGATGAAACGGCCGTTAATATTGAACCAGTAAATTACCAGCCTCTTACTCCTACCGTCGGAGATAAGAAGGCTTCTGGCCGCGAGAACCGTTCCCTCCGGGCTGAGCTCCATTCTGCTTTCTCTGATTATATCCCATCCGGAACCGGGATAGCAATGTTTCGGTGAATGAATCTGTGAATTCTTCTGCTGCTGCCTGAAGAACCCGAGAAAGAACTCCAGTTCTCTTTCCCCCCCGGTATATACCCTGGCCAGTGTGGTGTCGGAGCCGAGTACTTTCAGGGCATCCGGAGACATTCTGATAGGGTGTGATCCGTAGCCCTCGATCCTCTCAGGTATTAACTCCAGGCTGGGCATTCCCGCCGGTTCAGGCTTCCGGTACCTCAGAAGGTAAGTATAGCCGGAGAGAAGGGCCAGCAGAATGACCAGTATGACAAGGTCTCTCTTCCTTATCTCTTCCATTTGAGCACCCCGTTTATTATCAGAAGCATAATCAGCCCTGATCCGAATACCATGAGACCGGATATCTGATGCAGCACCCCGTCGGCAAAAGCGGGGCTGGCCAGGTATGCGCCCAGCGCGGTAACCACCAGCCTGAATGTATTCGCCGCCACCGCCACCGGGATGGAGCTGGCTACCAGAATTATTTTTCTGCCGGTGGAATAAGATGAGATTGCGGCAATTATCACGGCCAGGGTAACCATGGTCAGAAGAGACCTCAGCCCGCTGCAGGCAGCCACTACCTCCAGGGTATATCTGGGTAGAGCTATGATATTGCCTTTTCTGATTACATTCAGCTGAACGGTTCTCAGTATCGCCGCGCTTAGCCTGGCGCTCAGAAGCTGGAGGGGAAAGGTCAGCCTGTAGTAGATGATGTAGGGGAGCGGTATCATCAGAAAGAGCAGAAGTGACTCGGCTGCCAGTATTTTCAAGAGAGCGGGGCCGGCCAGCAGCAGTGTGGTTCCGATTATGAAAAGCACCAGCGAGAGCCTGGATGAGAAGAGTTCGGAAGCGGCCGTGCCGCCTATTATCATGACAGCTGAGAGTGCTATCAGCAGGTATCCAGCCATGGGGCTGCTCCGGTAGGGGGAATGATTAATGATCCTGGTCCATTTATTCCGGATCAGAAGAATTATCACTACCGGTATTACCAGGCCGTGACGATAGTTGGGATCGTCCAGCCACTGGCGGGCCAGGTTGATCATCACAGGCAGAAAGAGTACCAGAGCAAGAAGGGCTGCCGAGGCTAGCAGGGCCTTCCTGACTGCCCGTTCGCTGATTTTTTCCGCTTCCGGGCCCAATTATACCTCCCGTGGTTGGAGGCCAGTATACCATAACTACGCTGATAGGTTTAAGTTTTATTGTTCGCAAGAGATATGCCACAAAAAACGGGGGCCTCATCGGGCCCCCGCGTAATTTGGAGAGATATTTTCTGATTCCTGCTATTTCTTTCTTCTTATCAGAGGGACTATTCCCAGGAGGCCGAGCCCCAGCAGCGAAAGTGTACCCGGCTCGGGAGTAGCGAAATAGCTTGAATCGTCGAAAGGCATATTGGTAATCGTTCTGCCGTTGGAATCTATGCCGATGGCGTCAAAATTGGCCCAATCGAACCCCTCCACTACGATGTCCAGCATTGCTACGTCACCCCAGCCGGGGACACCTATATCGGTGAAACCATATTGCCAGTCAACAATACTCTCATTGGTAAGGCGCCCGACATCATGGAAGTTGTAGTTGCCGAAGATATTGGGGGTAGAAAGAGGCAGATACCAGGCAGGGTTTGCCCCGGCAGGGACTGCATCCAAATACCTGTCAAAACTGGTTATCTCTACGCCATTGATCCATACCGAACCTGACTGATTCTTTGGTACATTTATGCTCAGGTAGGTATCCATGTAATCGAATTCAGGCCTGGGGCCGGCGCTACCGTAGAGGTTGCCGGAGATCCCGCCCGAACTGTTTGTGGCGGTAGCTCCCCAGTAACCGACCACATTAAGGTCGAACTGGTTGTAGTTAGAAACCCATGAATAGTGGTCTATCATGTTGTAATGGTTGAAATACCTCGAGTTGGTAATGTAGGTCTGAAGCCTGGGAACGGCCGAAACAGAAACGGCCATTACCAGTACAACCGTGGCAGCAATAATTGCTGTTGAAAGCTTCTTCATTTCTATCTCCTTCTTCATACTGTCGAAAACCTTTATTATTCAAAGAACATTTTAATTCCGTGCTTATTATATTGCAAGCGTTATGCCATACTTTGTGTCCCTCTATAATATTGTTATATTACAACTTAGCAAGGGGCGCCTTTGGGGGATATTTACCACCGGGAAATATGTAAAGAATGTCGACACTTTTCATGTTCATGAGTTACTGCGCCCTTGATTAATCAATTGCCCGGTGGTGCCGGTTCCTGAGAGTCCATTGATGAGCAGGTGGAATAAAAGGCCGGCTCCTCCACGGAAGGGATGAAGCCGGCCTGCTGCAGGAAGCGATACTATCTTCTTCGCCTGATACGTCCGGAGAACGGGCTTATATTGGTGCCAACCGTAGATCTCCGGCTGCTTCTCGAGATTCTGCCGAAACCCTCCAGTCTTGGCCTGGAGACAGTCCCACGGCGGGAGCAGGAGTTCCATCTGTAGGCTGATGATCCCCTGGGGCGGCGGAACTGGTTGGAAAGGCCATGGTTCATGCTGGCGGGACTACTGAAGCTGAAATTTCCGCGGGTCGGTCCGCTTCTCTCTCTGGATGTCCTGGGAAACAGCCTGCTACCGATATTCCCTGTCGCCACGGTCCTGATAAATCCGGAGCCACTGACGTAACGGGCGGAGGCTGTACCGGTTCCGGGCCGGGCGCGCCGGTAATTGCCACCCGAAAGCTCTACCGGCTCGAGTCGGTTTCCCCCGGTAATCGTTTCCCACCGGGTGTCTATCTCCCTGCTCTCGTCGCTGGCCCAGTCTATAAAAGCTCCGCGGCCTGCACCGAAGGCGCTGGAAGAGCAAATCAATACCGGAACGGAAAGAAGCAGAAGCATAACCGCATTCTTCTTCAAAAAACGCATTTTCTCACCTTTTATTTATAGTAAAATAAAATTACTGCGGATTTAGAAATCGTTCTCTATGCGCAGAGGTGAATCAGGAGGAGAGAGGTCCTTGACAATTCTAATGTCGAGTATCATTGTACCATCATTCCTGGATTCTGTCAACCCCCCCGGACCTGGATTATCTTCTATTCATAGAAATTATAAGCATTGCTGCTGATCTGTATGGCAGCGGATTGATATTTTCGATACCTCACGCGGGGCGTTCGGGAACGGGGCTGGAACTGCGTTTGTCACGGCCGGCGAGTACACGGCAATGATTCTGAGAAGATAGATCTTCAATCAGTTGTAGCTGGCGGAAATCCTGAGAGCCGGTTGAATATTTCAAAATCAGCCTGAAAAGACAATCCCCGGCAGTTGATAATATTCTGGTGGGGATCTTTTTTATACTTGACATAATGCTTATATAACCATATTATTATATTACAAAAGGAGCTGAATTGGAATTTCAAGAGAACTTCGAGATTTACATTCTGATTGCAAGACGGCTGAAAGCTCTTGCAGACCCTACCAGGCTCGGTATCATACACCTTCTCTGTGAGAGTGAAATGAAGGTAAATTCCCTGGTGGAGGCCTCAGGATTCAGTCAGGCCAGGATATCGAAGCACCTGAGAATTCTGCGCGAGGAAAAGCTTGTAACTTCGAGGAGAGAGAACCGAAATATTTTCTACAGCATGCACAACGATTTCCCGCGCAGAATTTGTGAGCTGGTGTTCGAATCTCTGGAGTGCAGCAATAGAGATGATCAGGAGCTGCTGAAGAAGCATGAGGAAGTATTCTAGAGATTGTTTATTATTAGCCGGCATAATGTCCGGTTTGACCTTAAGTCGGAAGATAGTGTATGAATGGACTTTACCTTATAATTCTGGTTATTGTGTGGTTCGTGGTAATGAAGTACCTCCTGCCCAGGGCGGGAGTCCCCACCTGAATAAGTATGAGGTGCTCGGCCGGGGACCGGCCGGAGGGTGAAAAAGAGAAAAAATCTGTTGACCCCGCTCAGGGCCAGGATAGAGAATGATTCATATCAGACGAAAGAGGTAGTAGAAGATATGCCTATTTACAGATACTCATGTTCGAAATGCGGAAACGAGTTCGCCAGGCTGGTAAGATCATCCGATGCCAGTGTTACCTGTCCTGAATGCGGCTCGGAAGAGGTGGAAAAGCTCTTTTCCAGATTCAGCTCCCCCGGAGCGGGTTGCTACCCCTCGGGCGGCGGTTGAGGCCCCAGGTGGTAATCCGGCGGTCCGCCGGATTGGATCCCTGACAATTCAACACCGGTTTCG
>WJIX01000011.1 GCA_014730075.1 bacterium
ACATTGTACTTATGATGAGGAAAACCGGAACCGGCGAGCAGCTTTTTATCCGGCCGGGGGACTCCCAGATGTACAATACCCCCGGGTTCAGGGCCAAATACAGGATTATCCGCAGGATTCCACAGAACTGGAACCATGAAACGGCCCTGATATACGCAAGAAGGGCAGAAAACGCCGACACCGGTCATTGATACCTTTAAAACCCTTCTATTTTTTTAACTTATAGAACAGACCCCTTTGCTCCCTAACCGGTTCTATCTTTCCCTCTTCCTCCAGGACATCCAGGTACTTGTTGACCTCGTTGATATGAAGGCCCAGTATCTCGGAGAGGTCCTCCAGAGTGCAGGGCCTCCTGCTGACCGTCTCCAGAATCGCTGATTCGGTATCGGGGCGGTACGATTTCTTCTCCCTGCGGCTGGCCGGAGCGGCTATTATCTCCACATTATCCATCTCCCAGAACCTGACTATATCCTCCAGCATTTCCCTGCTGGCCGGTTTGAGGCCTTCTACCGCCCCCGGCCTGTCCAGAGTATTCAGCTGAACCAGGTCAGGGGATATTTTCCGGATCGCTTCGTGCAGAAGCTCCAGTTCGCTCCGGCTGTCGTTATACCCCGGTATTATGAGAACCTCCAGCCAGATCCTACCCCCGTATTCCTTTCTGAAACTGATCAGCCCCTCTATGTACTGCTCTATATTCAAAGACTTGAAGGGTCGGTTTATTCTTCTGAAAGCCTTATCAGAAGCTGCATCCAGAGATGGCAAAACCAGGTCAGCGGGCAGCAGCTCTTCTCTTACCTCCTTCATAAAAAAGAGGGTCCCGTTGGTGAGAACGGCAACCGGAAGTTTCGGCCAGCTCGACTTGATGAACCTGAGCACCTCCCCGATACGGCTGTTCAGAGCGGGCTCCCCGGAGCCGGAGAAGGTAATATAATCAGGTGCCGGATTATTTTTCATGAAATCGGCAAGTTCGGAGGTAACCTCCCGGCAGGGAACATACTCCTTCCTCTCCAGGGTCAGATTGGTAGTCCGGCCGCACTCACAATAGACACAATTAAGAGAACATACCTTATGGGGCACCAGGTCCACACCCAGGGACATCCCCAGCCTCCTGGAGGGAACCGGCCCGAAGAGATAACTGTACATCATAAACCTGACTTTCAAAACCCTGAAACTGACCGATTTATATGTGAGGGCCTGACAGTAGAGATAAACGAATATTCCGCCCTTACATATAGGTATGAATAATACTTTCAGCTCTTCTTGTAAATAAATCGTTCTGATAATCGGGCGGCAATTTTCAAGCGGGATCATTCCCAGCCGGCATCTCTAGACCTGGAAGAGGTACTGCAGCTTCATGAAATACTGCCGCTCTGTCATGGTCCAGCCCCGGCGGCCGTAATCGGACGGCGACGCATCCCGGTAATCGATGGTTGAGCCGATATAGAAGAGGGTAAATGAGTTGATCCGGTATTTCAGAAGCGGATCCAGATCCCACTTCTCGAAACGGTCATTATACTGCGCCACCAGCCTGAGGGATAGCTCTCGGGAGAGCTGAAGGGAGAAACGGGACCAGAAGACCGACTGCGAGAAGAGGTTCTCTCCGCTATCAAGATTATCGCTGGTAAGGTAATTGAACTCGGTATTTATCATGAAACAGTCTACCGGTTTTATATCGGCCCACGCGCCGCAGCTTCTCTCTTTTCCCATCACCAGGTCGTGCCTGGCTATTCTGTGCCCGTAGTTGAAATGGGCCCCGAACCTCAGCGCCGAGCCCGGCTCGGTCCTGAAGCAGGTATGAAACTGCCAGATATCATCAAACATGATATCGTTAAAGAGTTCGTTGCTGTACATGTAACTGCAGTGGACCTTGCTCTGGGCCGACCGGAAAGAGATGACCATATCCGGGCTGATCCATTCATCCTTCCGGATATCTGCGAAGTTCCATTTTCTTCCCCCGTGGGCGGATAGCTCGATGGTCTCCAAAAGGGCGCTCTCCTCGAACCGGATCACTCCGCCAGCGCTCATCGCCGCCACCCTCTGGTTATTGGATGGCTCCAGCCCGTTGTCGGCCCGGAAGGTGGGGCTCAGCTCCTTGTAATCGGCGGATATCCAGTAATCCCTGGCGCTGCGGGTGAGTCCGGCCGTGAAGGCATGGCCCCTGAAGTATTCTCCGTCAAGCCCCGCGGTATACCTGCCCCCATCGAAGAGTGTGGCATTGAAGGCACTGTCTGCCAGCTCCGGGCTGTCTATTTCCCTGGTGTGCGTTGAGATGAGCTGGAATTCCGCCGAGTTGCTGGGAGTAAAGCGAATCCGGCCATCCACCCCCACCAGGGTACCGTAACCGCCCTGATCGAATCTGCGGTCGGTGGCGATCAGGCCGATATGGGACTGATCTCCCAGGTCCCTCCTGTAGCGGAGAATATTGGAATAGCTCTCGCCATTCTGAACGAATCGGCTCCTCTCCTCGAAAGGCAGGATCACCGCGGAGTGCTCATCCCTGGCAGTCAGAAAGGCAATGCTGTTGCCGTCTTCTCGCCAGGTAACCTTCCCCGCCAGGCTTGGGTCATTGATCGAGCGGGTATACACCACCTTGAAATCTGTATTGAACAGGTCGCTCCCCTCCTGGAAGAAAGGCCTCTTTTCGGGATAGCTGAGGGCGAAGGTGGTATTCACATCTATCTGGCTTACATCAGCTTCCACCTGGCTGAAATCGGGATTGATAGTAGCTTCCGTTTTTAATTCAGAGGATATATCGTAGGAGATACCCAGGGCGGCATCTCCAATTATATCGCCGTTTTCCATGTGCCCCCGCTCATTCATGGAGCCGGACTGGTGAGCTACCACCGCCGGGAGGAGCTTGAACCCGGCGCCCGGCTCGACCCCGGAAATCCCCCTTACCGTACCCCATTGGCATACCCAGCAGTCCTGATCTCGGTCGTAAGCGGCCCAGGAGTACTGGAATCTTGATTCACGAGGACGGTTGCGCCAGAAGTCCATCTTCCACACCTGCTCTTCCCTCTCCGGGAAACGCAGATTCTCGAATGGAACCGCTATCTCCGCAACCCACCCGAAATCTGTTATCCTTCCCGCGGTCTCAAAAACCATATCGTAAGAGGTATCCTCCCCCGCCGCTGAGGAAATCAGCAGATCTCCCGGGATCCCGTACGGATTGGTCATAATCTCGTAACCCATAGAGGCATCACCGAATGTATCGATCAGAAGGACAACGTTGTCATCCTTGAATATCTGGTCCCTCTCGCAGAAGGTGGCCCTTACCTCATCGGGATCGTCATAGCATATCCAGGCGGTATACAGATATTTATCGTCGTAGGTGATAAGAACTTCGGTCTCGACATCCGGCCTGGTCTGATCTCCGGGGTTGTGTTCGGCGAAATTGCCCACCCTGGCTGCTCCCTTCCAGCCGGGATCTCCGATCTCTCCGTCTATTTCTATCTTTCCCCGGGCCCGGTAGACAGTCAGCTCTGGATTGTAGACCGGAACGAAATCACCTTTTTCCCTGGAAGTTCCGCAGATAGCGGATTCTGAAAGAACAAGTGCCAGTAGCAAGGCTGCGCATATTATCAGTCTATTCATAAAAAACTCCTGCTGCTCAGGCGGTTGTAAATACGCCTCCCGGGGGGCTCTCCATATACTATTCATACGGGAACACGGGCAAAAGGTTCCTTTACTGGCAGAAGATAATACCAGGGCCGGGATAATGCAAAAAACAGGAAGAATAATAAGGGGCGGCAGCCATACCCGGTCACCTGGCGTGGCTCCGCCCCTCTATATGGTGTGCTGATCAGAGGCCGGAAGGATCAACCGAGGACGTTATCCCCGGTCCTCTGGAGCCAGTAATGATTCTGCCGTGGCAGGGGCGGGCTCTGCTCCTTCCTGGATATGACCCCCCTCTTTACAGAGAAAAGTGAACCGGCGGAGGCATCCCTGCCCAGTATTTCCAGAGAGAGGTTCAGGTAGTCCTCCATCCCGTAGCTGTTTGGGCGGTAGCTGAAAATATCCTTTCCGAAACGGGGGGACTCGGCCAGGGCGATATTCTCGCGGATTACCGTGTCCATAAGGAATACCCCGTATTTTTCCTCCAGGGTTCTAACCACTTCCCTGTTCAGAACTTTCCGCCCGTCAAATCTGGTGGCAAAAAGTCCTCCTATAACCAGCTCGCTGTTGATCTTTGACATAACCGCCTCTATCTCCTGGATCAGGTCCTCCAGGCTCCTCAGCGCCAGGTGTTCGGTCTGTACCGGGATGAACACCTTCCCGGAAGCAGCCAGGGCATTGATTGATATCAACCCCAGGCTGGGCGGGCAGTCAAAAAGAATATAATCATAATCATCCATAATAGAGACCAGGGCGTTTCTCAGAAGAAACTCCCTGTCTATGGCGTTTGCAAGCACCATCTCAGCTTCGGCCAATTCGCTGTTTGAAGGGATCACGGAGAGAGCGAGGGTGGAATCGTCTCCGTTTGAACGGAATCTCGCCCTCATCGGCCTGGTGATGATAGCCTCCCTGATATCCGCCTCTCCCCTGATAACATCGTATATGGTGACATCGAACTCATCAGGGCTGATTCCCAGAAATCCGGTGAGGTGGCCCTGGGGGTCAAGGTCAACAATCAGGACCCTCTTACCCAGTATTGAAAGCCCCGCTCCCACGTTAACTACTGAAGTTGTCTTTCCTACTCCACCTTTTTTGTTGATAACAGCTGCTGTTTCTGAATGATGCATAATACCTCCCCCCGATTTTATCCGGGCTTCAGAACCTGAAAAGACTGGAATTTATTACAGTAAAAGTGGCATTATTACCTGAATCATTTATTATTTCAACAATTTTTTTAGAACAAATCCGGGAGGGGCCAGGATCAACATTTATCATTATATCTTCTTCAATATTAACACATTATTTTTTCTGTATGCCTTTTCCGCCTTGAATTGATCGCAAAGCCACCTGAATGTTTTTTCCGAATAAAAAGTAACGTGGGTTATATCCCTCCGGTAGTGCCACCCCGCGAAGGCATCTCTGCCCGGAAGCGGCTCGGTCATTATCCCCATATAACCCCCGTATCTCAGTACGCTCCACAGTCTTTCAAGCTCCCTGCCCGGCTCGTGGAGATGCTCAAGAACCTCGGTGGCAGTTATGAAATCATATTCCCTGTCGAAAACTGAAAGGCCCCGCGCGAAGAAGGGGTCATAAAGAGCCATTACATGCCCCCTGTCGGCAAGAATGCCGCTCAGTACCGGCACCGGGCCGGAGCCGAAGTCCAGTCCCCGGCTGGCACCGGCCAGCAGCGAGTCAAGCGGCCCGGCCAGCCGCTCCAGGAAAGATCTATACCCCCTGTCATCCGGGCTGTTCCGGTGCATCCGGTACCTGCCGAGCTCTTCTTCCGGACCTGGCCGCATCCCCGGTGGAACAAAAACCAGCCCGCAGCCCGGGCATCTGAGGTAGACCCTGCCGGAATTATCGCCGTAATAATACTCCAGCTCTGCTGCTTTACAAAGTATGCAGACCAGGTCATCCCATCTGCTCTCATCTCCTGGGATACCGCTTTTCATATTCTTCCTTTCCAGTATCAGGACTCCTTTCCGGGCGCGGGTGAATAGCCCGGAACTATAGACAGATTAACGTTTTTATGATATAATGTATACAAATGGACTCTTTTTTAACCTGATTAATCAGGAGGGGATTATGAGATTCGCTACTGCAACTGCCGTTACGGCGGTGGTATGCCTTCTGCTCGCCACTTCCGCACCGGCCGAAATCAACACCACACACCTTGATTCAGACACGGAACTTCTTGATTATCTCTCCGACACCCTGTTTGTGGCAGAGGGGCGGATAGGTGACCTGGGACAGGCCGCAACCTTCGAACTGGACCTGGGCTACAGCACCGGCGCGCCCGCGGCCACGGAGCAGTATGACTGGCAGAACGGCGCCGGTGAACCATTCTCGGTCCAATATGACAGCTCCACCGGCATGGTAACCTTTACCCTGGGGGGAAAAACCCTTCATTACGTTACCGATTATTCAGACTTCGACGCCATATTCATCCGGGGAAGGGCTGTTGACGCCGAGACCATGGTCAGCGTGACTGATATCGATATAGACGGAGAAGCTGTCGATGAGTCTGTCATGGCCGCCGGGTCCGCAAACAGCCTGGATATCCTGCTGATGTACGGGGCGATCCTGAGCGATGGATTCATCCTGAACGGAACAGCGGCTCTTAGCTGGACGGGAACTCCGCCCACTCATTCACGCCTGGCCTTCCAGGTCAAGGTAGCCAGATCAGCGATCGTGGATAGCGAAGATTCGAGCTGGGGCGCCGTAAAGTCAATATACCGATAATACACCGGAAAAGCGGCTTCCGACAGATCCGGCCTTATTTTCCTGATATACCATTTCAAGTCCCGGTCCGGCCGGAGATCGATTCCAGCATTTGAAATTCAGGACTTTTCAGTCCGTGATACCGCCTGACCACGCTCCTGCATTATTAATGTTGTGTAAAATCTTAATAATATATTAACTAATCATTAATATTAACTTAATAATCTATTAGCATTATTTGTTTCATGTTAGTTAACAGTTAGTCCTTAGTACTTTAAGCCGGGGAGAGGATATGAAAAGAATACTGCTCATTATCGCTCTTATAGCGATCACTGCCGCCAGTGCCGTTTCAGCGGACAGCTGGCAGGAGAGAGTCAGTCTCGACGGCGACTTCCGTCACCGTTTCGAAGGGATTGACGACGGATCGAAGGATACAGACAGGTTCAGACAGAGGATCAGGGCCAGGCTGGGCCTGAGCGGAAAGGTAAACGACCAGTGGTCAATTCACCTGCGCCTGGCCACCGGAAGCTCCGATCCGGTATCCACAAACCAGACTATCGGAGATGGTTTCTCAACCAAGGGATTTCATCTGGACAGGGGATACTTCAAGTTCAAGCCCTCATTTCTGCCCGGAGTCACAGTGATGGGCGGGAAAACCGGGAATCCATTCATCCGTATGGACAAGACTGAGCTGATATGGGACGGCGACCTCAACTTCGAAGGCGCATCATTCAAATATACTGAAGATATCAGCGACAGGGTTGGATTCCACCTGCGCGGAGGAGGTTTCTGCGTAGAGGAGAGAAAGACAGATGATGACACCAGGCTCTTCGCAGGGCAGACCGGTATTACCGTCTCTGCCGCGGACGATGTCAAGGTGACTTTCGGCGGAGGATATTACAGCTACACGGAGGCAAAGGGACGCCCGGGATTTCACGAATCTGACGAATTCAGCGGAAACAGTACCGCACAATTCTTCGAAGTCCCCGGTGACAGCAGCACCATGTACACTGGGTACGCCAACGACTTCAATATTGTTGAAATCTTCGGAGAACTCTCTTTCAAGATAGAGAAGTTATCGTGCAAGGTTTTCGGCAATTTTGTTCAGAACGGGGACGCGGACGATAACAATCAGGGCTGGCTGGCCGGAACTACCATAAAGAAGGGGAAGGGTCTGGGCTCGGTAAAGCTTCACGCCAATTACCGCAAGCTGGAAAAAGACGCCGTACTGGGCCTTTTCACCGATAGCGACACCTTCGGCGGCGGGACCGACGGCAAAGGGCTTCAACTGGGCCTGGGTGTTGGTATTGCCGACAACTCTTCACTTGCCTTCACATATTATCTGGACAAGAAGGATTTGAAAGAGGAGATAGATTACAACAGGTACCAGCTGGATGTCAAAGTGTCCTTCTAGTACTGATAAAATATCATAATAACCTCAGGGGAGCGGAACAGTCGGCCGCTCCCTCTTTTTTAGAATTTCTCGTCGTATTTGGTCCAGAGATGGTCTCCAAGCTCCCAGGCCTTCTCCACAGCCCTGACGCCCTGTTTATGAGTGTAGTCGGTCAGCAGCTTCCGCCTCTTCTTCCGGTCCCTGATACCTGCAGCTTTCTTCTCGAAATCCTTCTGGTTATCGAAAAGCTCCTTCTGCATGGGGTCCCATACATCCCGTACATCATGGCGCATATCACCCCAGCGCTGAGCGGTGAGGGTTCCCAGGCGATTGAACGCCCACCAGGCGCAGTCGCGGGAATATCCCACCGGCCTTCCCGGCTTCTTGTAAGATTCCGGCAGGTCGGTACCTCCGCAGTATACCGGTATGTACACCGAGGTGGCTACATTGTCCAGGGCCAGCCATACCAGGCCTCCGATATCATCCGGGAGGTAATCCCTTGTCTGGATAATGGTGGCATACATGGTGTACCACCGGGCAATGGTCCTCTCTCCCAGAAATCTTATACCCTCCTCATCAGAGACATGGAACCAGCTCCCCCGGATATCATCCAGCTCCAGCTGATCGTACGGCATGAACGGATTGGCCAGCGGTGAGATAACCTCCTCACCATCCTCACCCTTTACCGTCAGGGTCCTGGTCATATCGTAGGGGGTCCCCTCGTAATAATCCTGAAAGACTCTGATAACATCCTGTACAGAGATCTTCCTGTCCGGCTTGACCGAGAAAGGATAGTTTTCGGAGGTGGGATCCAGGTTCAGAGAGGGGGCCAGCAGGTCCAGGGCCCTCCATTCTCTTCTTCTTCCCGCTATGGAGTGTCTGCTCTCGGGGGCATAGGCGTAACAGAACTCGAACTTTTCACCTTTTTTCCACCAGCCGAAATCCTCGGCCACGTCATATATGTTATCAGAAGCCATGAAGTAATCACTGTTTTCCAGGTTGATCTCCCTTATCCTGCTGGCGTTGGCATTAATCGAGACATGATCGTCGGGAACTCTCTGTGCCGCCCATACCGCTCCCTTCTTCCCCGCGCCCGGTCCCACGATCTCGAAGTGCCACACCTCATCCTTATCCGATATGGTCAGGCACTCACCTACATCTATCCACCCGTATTCAGCGGTCAGCCGGTCGGCGATCCTGATAGCTTCCCTGGCGGTGGTGGCCCTCTCCATCATCAGGCGGCAGAGCCGCTGGCAGTCGATCAGCCCATTGTCAGACTTCAGGGTATCCCTTCCCCCGAAAGTGGACTCCCCCACCGCAACCTGCTTCTCGTTGATACAGGGATAGGCGGTATTGAGATATCCGAAGGTGTATTCAACCTGGGGAATGGTGCCTACCGGTTCGTGCCCGTAAAGCGGCATGGCCAGCGAATCGACATTGGTCCTCTTGTAGAGGTTGGCGGTAGCGTCCCTGCCGTGCCGGGCTCCCGGCTGTACATCTATCCATGAGCGGGTCCGGTGGCTGTCGCAGGTATGCGAAGTGATTACCGAACCATCCACGGTGGCGTCCTTACCGGCTGTAACCGAGGTGCAGCCATCGGGCACTCCGCCTTCGTAGTCATGCTTTTCAGCAGAGAGCAGAATCGCGGGCACCAACAGTATCATTGCAGCAAATAATATCCTTCTCATAATTACCTTCCTCTGAATTAAAGTGCAGTTCGGTGAATGCAGCGGCTGCGGCTTCACCGCATAAGCTCCTCTGAGTAGAGTATCTTATTATCGAATCAGCTCTTTTGTCAATCGATTAATCATCAGCCCGGGCGCGGTTTGACCGCCCGGTGAACCGCCACCGCACCCAGGGTCAGTGGGCGGTAGCTTACATCGGTGAACCCCACCCCTGATATCATTGACTGGAGTTTCTCCGGCGGGTAGAACCGGGGGATGCTCTGGGAGAGGTACCGGTAGGCGGGGCCGGCGCCAGATATCAGCCTCCCTGCCGGGGCCACATAGGCGCCCACCAGCAGGTGGAAGAGCTTCCTGACCGGTGCGGCCGAGGGCTGCGAGGTCTCCAGGTTGATAAAGAGCCCGCCCGGCTGCAGCACCCGGAGAAACTCCCTGAAAGTCTCCAGGAGCACCTCCTCACTGAGGTTCATATTCCTGGTGGAGAAGGATACGGTCAGAAGGTTGAAGCTCCGGTCCGCGAAGGGAAGTTTACGGGCATCTCCCAGCACAAACCGTACATCCCTGAGGCGGCGGTCCTTTCGGGCGGTTCTTATCATCGGCATGGTAAAATCGAGGGCGTACACGGCAGTTCCCTCCGGGGCCGCCGCCTTCAGCCGGGCTGCCATATCCCCGGTCCCGCTGCAGATATCCAGCCATCTGCCCGCAGGCGCCCCGGCGGCCATCCCGGCCGCCCTGGCCCTCCAGAACCGGTCCATTCCCAGGGTAAGCAGGTGGTTGACCAGCCGGTACCTCCGGTGCACCTTCTCGAACATCTTCCTTATGCCGTCAGCGCCGTACCCTTCCTGCAATCTCATCCAACCTCTCAGATTAAAGCTTCTGCTTAACGGATAAGAGGATACCCACTACTCTGCCCTGTCCCACTCGGCTATCTTCTCCATTCTGAGCTGTACCGGCCCATCCGCACGGTATCTTTCGAAGGAGTTGTAATCCCAGTTCAGATACTCCGATCCCCCTCCCCCCTCAGTGGTAATCAGAAAATGATTGGTCAGGTGCCCGAATGACAGGGCCTGCTCCCTAGGCCACTCCTTGTCCCCTCTGCTGGGATCGACCGGTATCCAGCCATATCCCGGAAGATAGACCTCCACCCAGCGGTGATAGACGTAATCGAAGCTGGCGTCCTCTCCCCTCACTACTACCGCCCCCGCGTACCTGGCCGGCACACCGGCTGCCCGGCACATCGCAATATAAAGAAAGGCGTATTCGGAGCAGGACCCCGATCCCCTCTTCAGGATGGTGGGAGCGATATCCCACCC
>WJIX01000166.1 GCA_014730075.1 bacterium
GGCTATGGATTCGGCTGTGGACGGAGAGGGAGTGGTTAAGAGAGCGGTGAATATGATGGAGATGATCTCTCACAAGATGGAGGAGTCAGCGGAAATGATGGGCGGCCTGGGTAAGAGCTCAGAGGAAATAGGGATCATCGTAAGTGTTATCGACGAGATTGCTGACCAGACCAACCTGCTGGCGCTGAATGCCGCGATAGAGGCTGCCCGCGCCGGAGAGCAGGGCAAGGGATTCTCCGTAGTGGCTGAAGAGATCAGGAAGCTGGCCGAAAGGACGGTGAATTCCACCAAGGATATCTCTTCGGAGATCGCCAGGATTCAGAACGACGTCAAGCTTACAATAGATTCCATAAACAACAATGTGGAGGAAGTGGCCAAGGGATCGGAACTGGTCAACGAAGCCGGAGCCGCCCTGAACAAGATCAGGGATCTTATTACAGGTACAAGCGATATGAACCAGCAGATTGCCTCTTCAGCCAGTGAGCACCTTGCCGTCACCGAGAGCATGGCGAACAGTGTCGAAGAAACCATGCGCGAGGCGCAGGAACTCGACCAGATGGCGGACAGCCTCAAGGAACTGGTGGGAAGGTTCAAGATAGGCTGGTAGAATTCAGTGTTATCACGGATATATTTCCTGTAGAAACCCGGTGAAGGTCCGGGTGCCGTCATGCCCTCCGTAATTCCCTTTTTTATTCAATCTATATCTTGACTATCAAGCCTCTCAGGTGTAATTTATTACCGGATAAGGATACGGAAGCCTTCGGGGCGGGGTGAGATTCCCCACCGGCGGTAACAGTCCGCGAATGAGTGAGAGCTTGTTGATCCGGTGCAATTCCGGGACCGACAGTAATAGTCTGGATGGGAGAAGGTATCACGTGCCTGCCTTACCGCCGTTCGGTAAACCGGCTGCAGCCTGCTCCCCTCCAAATAGAGATAGATTGTGACAGGAGCTAAATTGCCCCATCTGACTGACGAATTCTACATGGACAGGGCGCTTCAGCTTGCTGAGACGGCCCTTTCAGATGTGTTCCCGAACCCCAGGGTCGGAGCGGTCCTGGTCTCCGGCGGCGAGATAGTTGGGGAGGGAGTGCACAGGTACTGCGGGGGTCCTCACGCCGAGATTGAAGCGATAAGCAATGCGGGAGAGAGAGCGGAGGGAGCGACTCTCTACCTGAATCTGGAACCCTGCTGTCATCACGGAGAAACGCCCCCCTGCACCGAAGCTATAATAGCCGCGGGTATTTCCAGGGTGGTTTTCGGTATAATTGACCCCGACGAGAGGGTGCGTGGGAGGGGCGCCGGGATACTCCGCGAGAGCGGTATAGAGGTTAAGTCCGGAGTAAGGGCCAGGGAATCATTTGAACTTAATTACCCATTCATATTCCGAAGGAAGACCGGCAGGGCGCTTATAGCTATGAAGGTGGCTATCACCCTGGACGGGCGGATCGGGGTTGAAGAAGGGGGATGGTTTACCTCATCACGGTCCAGGGAATATGTACATTACCTGCGGGCTTATCACCAGGGAGTCGCAACCGGTATCGGGACGGTGCTGGCGGACAACCCTTCTCTGGACAGGCGTTTCTACCGCGGAGGCAAATCCGCCCCGGTAAAAATCGTCTTCGACTCCAGGCTGAGATTTCCCCCGGAAAGCGGGTGGCTCGATGGAGAGGGCAGGGTGATTATATACTGCTCCGAACAAGCGCAGGAAAAGTCGGCCGCCCGGCTGGAACGCTCCGGCGCGGAGGTTGTTCCAATCCCGGCTGGCGCCTCTGGCCTGGAACTGAGAAGCTGGAGGGAGGATATCACCGCCAGGGAGATCACCTCGGTTCTGGTGGAGGGCGGAGCCGGAATAGCAACCTCCATGCTTCAGGGAGAGATCGCCGATATCTTATACCTGTTTACCGCTCCCAGAATCGCAGGGAGTAAAGCGATTCCATGGTACAGTGGTGAAACCGAACCGTCCTGGATAAGAGGAGGGGGACTGGAACTATCAGGTGTGGAGGATTGCGGGGGAGATATTCTGGCGGTTTACCACAGTCCCCTGGTAAGTGAGCATTACCTTTCGCTGGAAAGGAGTGGTTGAGATGTTTACCGGCCTGGTGGAGGAGGTTGGGACGGTAATTTCTCTCCGAAGGCACTCCCGTGGGGGAGTCCTTAAGCTGGAATCAGGTATTGAATTCGAAACCGGCGACAGTGTAGCGGTGAACGGGGTCTGCCAGACGGTGAGTGGTTTTCAGGAGGGGGCGCCCGTATTCGATATTCTTCCGGAGACGCTGAGAGTCACCAACCTGGGTTCTCTCAGAGCTGGAGCCCGGGTCAATATTGAGAGGGCTCTTACTCCCTCGGACCGTTTCGGAGGCCATTTCGTTACTGGCCATGTAGATGGTACCGGGCTGATAAAAAGGGCCGATCAGGGAAAGGGGATGCTGGAGATAGAGGTCGATCAGCGGATTCATTCATACCTGGTCCCGAAATGTTCCGTGGCGGTGGATGGTATCAGCCTGACCGTCGGGCCGGAGCTCAGGGGGCGGACATTCCGGGTCTATATCATTCCGCACACCTGGGATAATACAAACCTGGAGAGTGTCCGGCCAGGTTACAGGGCAAATATAGAAATAGATATGCTGGCTAAGTACGTATATAAATTTACTTCCGGTACGGAGGATTAATTGCTGCTGAGAGGTGAGGGAAATTGAACGTTTTTTGCACGGTTGAACAGGCGCTTGAGGAGATATCCAACGGCAGGATGGTGATAGTAGTCGACGATGAAAACAGGGAGAATGAGGGAGATATGATTATGGGCGCCGAGAAGGCGACCGCCGAGGATATAAATTTCCTTGCCACGCATGCCAGGGGGCTGATATGCGTTTCCCTGCTGGAGGAGAGGATAGACGAGCTGGGTCTTGACATGATGGTGAGACGTAATACCGCCAGGCTGGGAACCCCCTTCACCGTTTCGGTGGATGCCAAACAGGGTACCACCACCGGGATCTCCGCCTTTGACAGGGCGGTAACCATCAAGTCGCTGATCGATCCCCGGACCAACCCCTCCGACCTTGCCAAGCCGGGCCATATCTTCCCCCTCAAGGCTGCGGAGGGAGGAGTGCTTCGCCGGGCCGGCCACACCGAAGCCTCCATAGACCTTGCCAGGCTTGCGGGCCTGAAACCGGCCGGCGTGCTGTGCGAGATAATGGCGGAAGACGGGAGTATGGCCAGGCTGCCGGAGCTGATCAGAATCGCGGAAGAATTCGGATTGAAGATTCTTACTATCGTGGACCTGATAAGGTACCGGAGGACCAAGGAGAAACTGGTCAGGCTGAGGGCCGAAACCACTCTTCCTACCCGGTACGGTGAATTCCGGCTGTACGCATACGAGGGAAAACTGGACGGCTCCGAGAGCGTAGCCCTGGTGATGGGGAATCCGGAGAAGGAGGACAGCGCCATGGTAAGGGTGCATTCCCAGTGCCTCACAGGGGATGTGTTCGGCTCTCTCAGGTGTGACTGCGGAGATCAGCTGCATGAATCGATGAAAATGATTGCGGAAGAGGGAGTCGGGGTCTTACTCTATATCCAGCAGGAGGGGCGGGGGATAGGCCTGGTTAACAAGATGAGAGCGTACCACCTTCAGGACCATGGTTGCGATACCGTCGAAGCGAACGAAGAACTGGGATTTCCGGCTGATTTAAGAGACTACGGTACCGGAGCGCAGATACTCGCCGATCTGGGCCTTCACAAGATAAGGCTGATGACCAATAACCCCAGGAAGATAGTGGGGCTGAAGGCTTACGGGCTGGAGATTGTGGAAAGAATCCCGATTGAAATTCCGGCCAACAAGAAGAATATCAGGTATCTGACTACCAAGCGAGATAAACTGGGCCATCTGCTTGAGAATCTGGCCGAAGAGCAGGAGCATTCTCAGGCGGGGGGAAAGGAGAAGAGAAATGGTTGAGGAAAAAAGCGGAAAACTGCTGGGCAGAGGGAAGAGTTTTGGGATCGTGCTGGGCCGCTTCAATGAACTGGTAACCGAGAGCCTGCTTCAGGGAGCACTGGACTGTCTGAAGCGCCACGGAGTGGATGAAGATGATATCTTCATCTACAGGGTTCCCGGCTCTTTCGAAATACCGCAGGCCGCGGTCAGGGTAACCGAGACCGATGTAGACGGTGTTATCTGTATAGGAACCCTGATAAGGGGTGCCACACCTCATTTTGATATCCTCGCCTCCCAGGCTGTCAGGGATATCTCGGCCGCCGGAATCAGTTCAGGCAAGCCGGTTTCCTTCGGGGTAATAACTGCGGACACTCAGGAGCAGGCACTGGAAAGAGCAGGGAGCAAGGCCGGTAACAAGGGATGGCAGGCCGCTCAGTCAGCTCTGGAGATGGTGAATCTTTTCGAAGATATGCAGTAAGAAGGTGACTGTTGACCCGAAGGAGAAAAGCGCGAGAAATTGCTCTTCAGACTCTCTACGCCGTTGAACTTTCCGGTGAGGAGAGCGAGAAGGTTCTGCGGGAGAATGCCGCCAGGAGAAAGTCGGAGGGCGAACCTGTCCGTTACGCCAGGGAGCTTATCGACAAGGTGACTGAGGAGAGAGACCGGCTCGATTCAATGGTAGAGGCCAGCCTGAAAAACTGGAAGCTGGACCGCCTGGCTGTAATCGACCTGATTATTCTCAGAATCGCCCTGGCGGAGCTTATATATTTCAAGTCTACTCCGAAGAATGTTATTATAAATGAAGCGATTGAGATCGCTCACAAATTCAGTTCGAAGAAAGCGGGAAAGTTCGTAAACGGAATCCTGGATAAGATTTCAGCTGAGGTTCGATAACGAACTTTTCTTTCCATGAAGCGTACAATACCGGGGGTTGCCCGAGCTCCCCGGAGAGGTTTGATACGGTGAGAGATAAGAAGGTTTCGGAGAAGAGACACTGGGACGGTTTCTGGAAGAGGTCACCGGATGTTGACCAGGTATATGACAATGAGCAGAGGGTTACCAGGCACTTCGCTGAGATAACCTCCGCCGCGGGCCTTACCGTCCTGGAGGTGGGATCAGGTTCCGGAAGAGATGGTATTACCTTTTCCAGGCAGGGGTCGCTGGTGGTATCGCTTGATTACAGCACTGAGGCCCTGGAGCTGGTAAAGTCCCAGCTCCGGGATGGTGACCGGGTAAGACTCTGCTGCGGTGACGCCTTTCAGCTCCCTTTCAGGGATGGGACCTTCGACCTGGTATTTCATCAGGGCCTCCTGGAGCATTTCCGGAATCCCGGAGATATGATAGAAGAGCACCGGAGGGTCCTCAGAAAGGGCGGCTACCTGCTGGTGGATGTTCCTCAGCGTTACCATTACTATACGGTGATAAAGCATATTCTGATCTGGCTGGGAAAGTGGTTCGCCGGCTGGGAAACGGAATTCAGTGTCCGGGAGCTGGAGAAGCTGATGGAAAGGCATCGATTCAGGATCGTAAAAAGTTACGGAGAATGGCTCAATCCTCCCATATGGTTCAGGATGCTGCGGAAGATCCTCCTCGGTGCGGGGATCAGGATACCGATGTATCCGGGCATCCTGGTTTTCTTCCGCAGGAGATTCTCCCGGATCAGGTCCTTTCTGCTTTCCAGGCGGCCGGTTCTCTATTCCACGGTTGTTA
>WJIX01000167.1 GCA_014730075.1 bacterium
TCCTTTACCAGAACAGGTATGGAGTTTCGTTCATCGATAACGATCCTGCCGATATCCTCAAGCGACTCCGCCAGACCCACCGTTCTTACCACCAGCTCCTCAGCTCCTCTTTCCAAGATTCCGGCGCCGGCATTGAGATTATTCCTTCTGACTGCTTCAATCACTTTGCCGATGGTAACGTCGTATTCAATGAGTTTATCGGGGCTGACCCTAATCTGGTACTGCCTTACATATCCACCCTGGCTGATAACCTTTGCAACCCCGCTGACAGTCTGGAGTTCCCTCTTCACAATCCAGTCCTGAATCGTCCTGAGTTCAGTCATACTGTAGCCGTCCCCTTCCAGGTAGTAGGCCAGTATCTTACCCATACCGCTTGCAATCGCACCCATCTCAAGACCGTGGCGCATATTCACACTCTCCGGGATACGCTCCTCCGCTAACCTCAACCTCTCAGCGACAAGCTGCCTGGCCAGGTAGATATTGATATCATCCCTGAAATATATATTTACTGTGGTGAGCCCGTATGAGGAGGTAGAGCGTATCTTCTCTACTCCCGGTATTCCCCTCATTGCTATCTCTACCGGCCTGGTAACGAACTGCTCCACTTCTTCGGGGGCGGTTCCATCCAGCTCGGCGAATACCCGTACCAGGTTGGGGCTGATATCGGGGAATGCATCGACCGGCATCCTGAGAAGGGAGAAAACGCCCATGGTACATACGCCGATAAGAACCAGAACCACCAGCCATCTCTGCCGCAGAATATATTCGATTAATCTTCTTTTCATGTTCATCTGCTCCGCATCTCTAGTGTGAATGGCCGTGCCCGGCGTGTGCTCCTCTTTCTGAGCTTACGAGCTCGGCCTTTAGCATGAACGAATTCTTAACCGCCACTGCTTCACCCTGGCGCAGGCCCTCCGCAATCTCGGCGTATTCACCGCCGGAGCGCCCTATTTTTACCCGGCGAGCCTCGAACCCTTCATGATTCCGGACGAACACGAATGCAGATCCGTCTATCTCATGAATAACATCCCGTCCCAGGATCACATCCGCGTGAATGGTACCTTCCATTATCCGGGCGGTAACGAATGCCCCCGGGATGAGATCCCCGGCCCTGTTGTCGAGTACCGCCCTGGCGAGCGATCTCCTGGAATCGCTGTCTATAACCGGATTGAAAAGGGTTATCCTTCCCCGGACCGGGGCTTCCCCGGTATCGCTGCAGATCTCGAGTTCCTGGCCCACCTCCAGAAACTCCGCATCCGATGGAAAGACCTGGAGGTCGGCCCATAGAGTGTCCAGGTCGGTAATAGTGAAAATTCCTGTATCTTCTGCTACCGCTTCGCCGGTGGTTATATGCTTTCTGATTATGATTCCGCTGAACGGGGCCCTTATGGCATACCTGGTAAAGGCCGTACCGGGATTCAGCGGCAGCTTCTTGAGATAATCCCCATCGAAGCCGAGGGCAAGCAACTTCTGCCTGCTGCTTCTTCTTTCTATTTTCGATTCTGTAAATTCCTTTTTTGCCTGAAGGTACTCCGACTCGGAAGATATGCCGCCATCGCGAAGATCCTTCTCACGCCTAAAGGCCTCACCTGCTATATCATAACGCTCCAGGGCACCCAGATATAATGCCTTCAGGTCGGCAAGTTCGGCGCTCTCGATAACGGCAAGCACTTCTCCCTCTTCAACCCTGTCGCCAAGACTGTTTCTAACCTCCCTGACTATACCGGTAACCCGGGGCACTATATGGACGGTTCTATCCGCGTTGAGAACGATTCTGCCCTGGAGCTGTCTGCTCAGGTTCAACATGCCGCCTCCGGCAGGTTCGGTCTCTATCCCGAACCTCTCGATTTCCTCCTCCTGCAAGAGGACAGTTCCGGGGGATTTATGCTGATGCACTGCATCATCCGCCTCCTGTTCATGGCTGTGACCATGATCATCAGTTTCATCGTGCCGGTGTTCAGGTTCTTTGTCCTGATGCTCATGCGTATGGCCAGGATCCTCTGGCCTCTCCTGGTGACTGTGATGGTGATGACCGTCAATATCATCATGACTGTGCCCGTGATCATCATGGTCCGAGCAGCCGATGATGAATATTGCTAAAGCCGCTGAAAATACTGCTGTAAAAAATAATCTTACTGGGTTCATTTCATCTCTCCTTCCCCGGGCGTTTGAAAACCTTCCGAAGGCCATCCGGTTATACTCTTCAGATCTGCCCGGGCTGCATGATACTCTTTGAGAATATCTATATAACGTTTTCTTACCTCGAACATCGTTCTCTGAGCATCCAGAACATGAAGGTAATCAGTCTTGCCCCTCCGGTAGCTGTTCACGGAGGCAAGGTAGACCTTGTCTGCCCCTGCAAGAACATTTTCTCTAAGTTCCACGGCTTCCTGGTAGGAGCCCAGGAGGGCACTCCAGGCTTCTTCCAGTTCAAGGCGGACTCGAGAACGTACTGCTTCAAGCTCCTCCCGGGCCCTCTCCAGCTCACTGACAGCTTCAGCCCTGCTACCCTGATTCCGATTGAACAGCGGTATGGGGACCGAAATCCCCAGAACCCAAAGGTCCATATCGGTTTCACGAAATCTCTTCATACCGCCGCTCAAGGTTATATCAGGTATCGATTGGGCTTTCTCCAGATTAAGCATCGCCCTCCGCCGGTCGTATTCGACCTCTGCGATAACGAACCGGGGGTTCCGGTCAATCAGAGGAACAAGCTCTTCCATGGCGGGAACGGCTGCCAGATCACCCAGCTCCCCCTTAGCTGTGTCGAATAAACCATCGGCTTGGGCCCACATGGCGGCAAGCCTTTTCCGGGCCAGCTGCAGCTTTCTCTCTGCCGATTTTTGCCTGATCTTCATATTGGAAAGAAAAACCCCGGCCCGGATCTTCTCAAGTTCCGCATCCTTTCCCGCTTCGACTCTTCCGGCAACCGAGCCGGCCATCTCCTCCGCAACATCCAGCAGCTCTCCGGTAAGCTGAACGTACTCCTGGGCAGCCAGCACTCCCGTGAATCTCTTAACTACCTCCGAATGGACCAGAAGTCTATTTCTACGGTAATCCTCCACCGCCGCTTTTCTCCCCATTGAAGCAGCCTCAATCCTCCTGCCCCTCTTGCCGCCGAGTTCAACCTGATGGCTCAGCAGAAATTTCATCTCGGCCCCGTCAAAACCGCTCAACTCACCTCTCCCTCCGATTTCATCGAATTCGACCTCCAGCTCCGGGTTACTCCACAGTGATACCTGATTTCTTCTGGCATCAGCGGCCCGAACATTCCAGGAGTAGGCCTTGAGAGCGGGATTATGTATCATGGCCCTGGAAAGGGCTTCCTCCAGGGTGAGTGCCTCCACCGGCCTGATCGCCTCTGATCGGCCGGTTGAATCCCGCTGAAAAGGGGTGTAACCTCCGGGAAGAGGCGGCGATTCGGAAAGACCTGAATCGACCATTGAACCGGCACAACCGGCCATGGCGGCTATCGCTATGAATATTAATGCCAATCTGCAGTGCAAATACATATCGGTGATCCCTTTGTCTAACCCGGCCGCCCTGTGTGCGGCAGCGCCGCATACAGGATCGGCATCCAGCAATTAAATTAATCGAGGGTAATACGGGATCAGGACAGTATAACTACAGAACGGATAGAAAAAAGTATGGAGTAATAGTATCTTGCGAAAGGGTCTTCCCGGAGGTCTTCTGAAACTGGATTAATTCCAGCTCTTGCTTTTCCGGGCTGGACCGCCGGTGCCCAGTCCGCACCATCCTGCTGCCGGCCTGAAAGGGCCAGAACGCCTTTCCTGTGAATGTGCTGCGGGTCTTCTGGATGGTGGCTACATTCATCAGGGCTGTGCTTATGATGATTGTGGGTGTAGACCTTGTCTGTTACGGAGATAAAGGGATGCCCCTCCGACCCCCCACAGAAATAACCATGGTTAAGGCAGTAGCCCAATCCTGATAAATAAAACCCCGCCAGCAGGGCCAGCCCCATCATTGTTGCGCTGATACGACTATTTCTGATTCTATTCATCATAACCATGCTCCACCGTTCTACCAGGCCATATTTCATTTTCGTATTTATATTATATACAATCGAACAGCAGAAATTCCAATATTTTAAGAAAATGTAATGGAGCTGTAATATCTATACCGGCGATTTTTCCCCAGCGTGGTATTCCCCGAACCCGGTCTCATAGGCCCGGGTAGTCGTCGCCGTTAATATTATAGCCGTCGAAGGAAGGGGAAGAGCCGCAGCCCAACTCTTCCTCTCTATTTAATGGCAAGAAATACGCCGAGCTTCTCAGGAAGGCCGGCGTGCGAATATAACCGGGGCTGCAGAAGCTATTCAGCTCATTCGAACATCCCTGATCCGAACATAAATAATCCCTTTCTAATGTTTGACTAATATGACCTGAGGCAGTATTATTAATTAAGGGACTGTGTTCACTGGAAACCACCTGCCTTTGTTGAATAACTTTAGTAGCTTCGATGATTATCGAAGCTGGGGGTGATAAGATGCCTATGAGAAAGGGCTATTCATCGGTGACCTCGCTCATTATCAGTTCGCTGGCAATAATTTCAATTATGGCGGTGGGAGTATCTGCCCAGAGCATGTATGAATACAGTGATGATTTCAGCGACGACAGAGTTACAACAGACAGCCAGGATCACTCTGCTATCTGGGAAACTCATCCTGATATTTCAATAAGCGGATATCTCATGTTTGAAGACAGCCCTGCAGCAAGCAGGTCGCTGGCTTTTCATAAGGGATTTGCCGTATGTTGCTGGGAAGCATACGTGGATTACAGCTTTCCGCTCGGTGAACAGCAGAACGCTATCCTTTCCGGGAGCCTGGAGTTTGATTTGTACGATATGCCGGCAGAAGATTTATACTTAATAGTCGATATATCCTACAGTGACGGAAGCGAAGGATTTTACGAAATATTGACTTCACCCGGCCATTATACCTTCTCCATTGAACCGGGAGCAGAATGTGCTGACGTGGATGTAAAGCTCAGCGGCATGAGCGTCTTTCTGGATAATCTCCATGTCGAGCTCGGCCTGGGAGAAACAGAAACCGAATCTGCCAGCTGGGGAAGCATTAAGGCAATTGCCGGGCAGTGATAGAATCTGAGGCCACCTGATCTTTTCAAACATCTGCGTGTTTGCGCCGTGGATGAACTCCAGGGTATCAGGCATATCCGGGCTTGTGAACCCTGTTGCAATCCCTGCTTTTCAACCCTTTTTTATTGACAGTATTTTAATGGTAGCCGTAAAATATCTGTATAGCAGATCCTTTACTTTTATGGACATTCTCACCGGAGGTTTATTATGAATACTCCAGCGCTGCGTGTTATACTGGTCTGCTCCAGTATACTCGTGATATCGGTCTCCCCCCTGATGGCTGACTGGATAGACGAAGGTGTACCGGTCTGCCAGGCATCGAGGGTTCAGTCAATGCAGCAGTCTGTCTCGGATGGTTCAGGGGGTATGATCCTGGTCTGGACCGATGACAGAAACTCAAGCGGGCCGTACTCAGACAACCAGGATATATACGCCCAGTACCTTGACGCCGACGGCAACCCTGTCTGGCCTGCAGATGGAATCGCAATCTGTACGGCCTCGGGGATACAGTGGGAGCCCAGGATAGTAACCGACGGGGCCGGAGGGGCAATCATTGCCTGGGAGGATTACCGGAGTGGGGAGGCGGAGATATATGCCCAGAGGGTAAACCCGGCGGGCGCTACCCAGTGGACCGCAGGCGGGGTCCCGGTGCGGACCGGTTCGGGAATATATCAGGACCTGGATATGATAGCCGTACCGGGCGGGGGGGCGTATATCGCCTGGGACGATACCGAGGATATCTTCGGCCAGCGGCTCGACGGCAACGGCGACAGGCAGCACCTGGCAACCGGAGCGGTGATCTGCAATGAGGCTGGAATTCAGAGCCAGGTGCAGGTATTACCGGGAGAGGGAAACTCGGTAATAGTTGTCTGGTGGGACTCCAGGCCGGGGTTCCCTTCCAACAGCAAAATATACGCCCAGCGGGTGCTGCTCGAGCTGGGAATCCTCTATTGGACACCCTCCAGCGGAGTGCTGATATGCGACACCGGCTATAATATCTACGATATTCACGCCATCTCAGACGGAGATAACGGGATCTTCGCTGCCTGGTCCGATATAAGGGGAGGTATACCGTCGAATCAGGCTGACATCTACATCCAGAGGGTCCTCTCTGGCGGCACCGCCGCCTGGTGTGCAAACGGCGTTCTTGCATGCGATGCTCCCGGGGAGCAGCACGGACCCTGCTGCGCCCTGACCGCAACCGGCGAAGTGATTGTGGCATGGAGCGATACCAGAAACGGAAATATCGATATCTACCTGCAGCATTTCAACTCGAGCGGGGATACCCCTGCTTGCCGCCGGCGGGATCCCTGTCTGCGCCACTGAAACGGATCAAACCTCTATGAAGCTCGCGCCGGATGGAGAGGGGGGAGTGTTTGCCGTGTGGGCGGATAAGGAGGTGGCCTGGGAATCGGACCTCTACGGGCAGCGGATAGACAGCCGTGGAAGGGCCCGCTGGGCCGCGGGGGGAATGATAATAGCGGAAGAGCCCAACTATCAGGATGATCCAGTGCTGCTGCCCGGTAGCGAAGGACTGGTAACAGTCAGCTGGCAGGATAACCGCTCGGGTGATTACGATATGTACGCGCTGAAGCTCAGACTCGACGGAAGACGCGCCAACCATCCCGCCCCCTTTATCATGCTGGTTGAAGATGTTCCCGCCGACCAGGGAGAACAGGTCTCGGTCTCCTGGGGGCCCAGCCCGCTGGAGGACTACTCGCCCGGCACCATCACGGACTATTCGGTTTACCTCTATGACGGCAGCACCTGGGATTTTATCAGCGCCACACCGGCATCGGGACAGAATTCATATTCAGTTGAGGTGGGGGTTCCCTGTTACCAGATCCCCTCAGATACCTGCTGGCAGAAGTTCATGGTAACCGCCGGGACATCCGATTCCATGACATACTATGAATCACTGCCCGACAGCGGTTATGCCATTGACAACACCGCCCCCGCCCAGGTCACGGGTCTGACCGGAGGATACCACTTCCAGTACAAGATGGACCTCCACTGGAACCCGAACAGTGAAACGGACCTCTCGCACTACTGCGTTCACCGGTGCTCGGTCCCCGATTTCGTCCCTGACGGCTCAACCATGAGGGGCACCTGCACCGATACCACCTATCTTGACAACGGGATCTTCGGAGGAGATTACTTCTACAAGGTCTTCGCGGCAGACCTCGCGGGGAATGAGGGAGAACCTGATACATGGGATATCACTCTCAGCACCCAGCTGGAATCATTCTCCACCTCGGCGGGCCCGGGCTGGGTAGAACTTCGCTGGATACTATCGGAAAAAGATCCGGGTACCAGCTTTGCGGTAAGGAGGACTGAAGATCCTGGAAGGAGATTTCTGCCGGTTGACGGAGCGGTTAACGCAACCTCAGAGATGAGTTACAGCTTCAGAGACAATCATTGCACTCGAGGGCGGAGGTACCGCTACCAGGTTTTCGTAACAGATGATGACGGCACCAGGCTCCTGTTCGAAACCGGGCCGTTAATGCCTGATCCTGTGCGGGCAATGCTCTTTCAGAACTACCCCAATCCGTTTAACCCGTCCACCGAAATAGCATACTTCATCCCTGAGAGGATGTTGGTGGAACTTACAGTCTACGATACTGCCGGACGGCTGATCGCCAAGCTGGATAGTGGCATCATGGAGAAGGGTTACCACAGCGTGGGATGGAACGGGTGCAGCAGCAGCGGAGAAGGGATGGGCTCGGGGGTATACTTCTGCAGGTTGAAAGCGGGGAAGAAGCATTTCTCCAGGAAGATCGTGCTGATCAGGTGACAGCGGACCACCCATCTTCGCTGATTCAATCAGGCGTTCACAGCCCTTGCTCAGAAATGATATTCTATATCCCGAAGAGCAACTATAACCAGGGAGGTCTTCCATGCGAATCTATACCGCACTGACAATAGGGTTACTGATAGTTCTGCCTCTGACCCAGGCCCGGGCTTCAGGCCCCGGAGAGATACTGGGAAGATACGTGGAGGATTTCCGGGAAGACCCTGCTTCGAAGGGGCTAAAGATAAGCTTCGGAGTGGAGATAGAAGGACAGGGGAACTGGACCGTCCGTATAGCAGACAGCAGCGGCATTTCACTGAATAAGGGGATGCCCACGGAGCCAACCTTCATGTACATCACCGACATGAAAACCCTCCGGAGGATGGACCGGGACGAGCTGGCAGTTATTACCGCCATGGGAAGAGCGAGGAGTTCCGATCCTGCTCCCATGGATTTCAGCCTGATGGAAGGTTACGGCCCGCCGGGGGATTTCATGGCTTTCCTGACCCCCTTTACCTTTCACTTCTGGACCAGGGAATTCCCTGAGAAGGTCAGGTTCGGAGACAGCCGTTACACCCGGGTAGTCCATGGGGCCAACGTCACCGCCCTGTATTATCAGAGCGGTTTCCGCTCCGCCTGGTACCAGATCGAAAAGGGGCAGCATGTCAACAGGTCGGAAGAGGACCAAGTCAACCTCTTCCCCACCATGGTGATATTCACATCTGGCGAGGCAGAGGCCAGAATCGGGGGAGAGTACATGAAGATAGAGCAGGGATGCAGCGTCCTGATCCCGGCGGGGGTAAGCCACGAGTTCTGGAATGACAGGGAAGCACCCGCTGAGTTCATAATAGTAATGTTCGGCGAGGGGGCCTGAGCAGGCCCGGGTTATTCCTTGTCCTTGCCGCCCAGAATTTCTTCGAGTTCGTCCCTGTCCAGGGTCTCCTGCTCCATCAGCTTCGAGGCCAGCTTATCCAGCTTCCTGTGGTTTTCCTTCAGAATGCCGGACGCCTTATTTTCCATCTCCCTGATAAGACCGGCGATCTCTTCATCTATTATCCTGGCTGTTTCCTCGCTGTAGCGCTTCTGCCTGGTCATCTCCTTGCCAAGAAAGGTGTGTTCCTCCCCCTCCTGGAAATAGACCGGACCCAGTTTGTCGCTCATCCCCCAGAGGCAGACCATCCTCCGGGCCAGCCTGGTGCTCTCTTTCAGGTCATTGGCAGCCCCGTTGGAAATATCATCGAATACCATTCTCTCGGATGCTCTTCCCCCCAGCATTACCGCTATCTTCTGTTTAAGGAATTCTTTTTTCAGATTATGCCTGTCCTTCTCCGGGACCTGCTGGGTGGACCCCAGGGATCTTCCGCGGGGGATGATGCTGACCTTCTGGAGGGGGTCTGTCAGGGGCAGCTTCTGTGCCACAACTGCGTGGCCGGCCTCGTGATAGGCGATTACTTCCTTCTCCTCATCATTTATTATATCATCTGTCTTCGGCCCCAGCAGTATCTTATCCCTGGCCCGGTTGAAATCTTCCATTCCCACCTGATCATTCTCGTCCCTTCCTGCCAGCAGAGCAGCTTCGTTCACCAGGTTCTCCAAATCGGCCCCTGAAAATCCTACTGTCATGGCCGCTATACTCTCCAGGTCCACGCCATCGGCGAGAGGGACTTCCCTGGAATGGATCTCCAGAATCTTTATCCTGGCCTGCTTACGCGGCAGGTGAAGGACTATCCGGCGGTCGAACCTGCCGGGCCTGACCAGCGCCGGGTCCAGCACATCGGGACGGTTGGTGGCGGCCAGAACTACTACAGCCTCCTTGGGAACGAATCCGTCCATTTCTGCGAGTATCTGGTTGAGGGTCTGCTCACGCTCGTCATGCCCTCCCCCCAGGCCGGTCCCCCTGGCCCTTCCTATGGAA
>WJIX01000168.1 GCA_014730075.1 bacterium
CAGGGGTAAGGTCCCTGTGGTGGCAGAGCGTGGGAACCCTGATCCCGTTCTCATTCAGTATCTCCAGAAGGTATTTACCTTTTTCAGCTTCAATGGCCACGTCGTTTACCGTTATTTTCACTTTTCCCTCTGGCATTATATCACCTCCACGGCGTCGAAGTTGCAGCTCTCGAAGCAGATACCGCACTTAATGCATTTATCCGTATCGATAACATGAGTCTTCTTCTTTTCGCCCGATATCGCGTCCACCGGACAGGCCAGCGCGCAGGCCCTGCAGCCGGTGCAGTTTTCCGGGTCGATACTGTAGGTAATCAGCGCCTTGCAGACGCCCGCCCTGCATTTTCCCTCTCGGATATGCTCTTCGTATTCATCCCTGAAATATTTGATGGTACTGAGCACCGGGTTCGGGGCCGAACCCCCCAGGTCGCAGAGGCTGGTATCACGGATCGTTCCGCAGAGATCTTCCAGGGCTTCAATATCGCCCTCTCTGCCATCGCCTCCGCATATCCGGGTCAATATCCTGTTGACGTGAAAGAGCCCCTCCCTGCAGGCGGTGCATCTTCCGCATGATTCATCCATCAGAAAATCGATGAAGTACCTCGCCACATCCACCATACAGGTATTCTCATCCATCACGATCATCCCGCCCGAGCCCATCATCGATCCCGCTTCCGAGAGTGAATCAAAATCGACCTTCATATCCAGGTGATCGGCCGGGATGCATCCTCCAGAAGGCCCCCCGGTCTGAACGGCCTTGAATCTGCCGCCCTCCGGTATTCCACCCCCGATATCCTCTATTATCTCCCTGAGGGTAATCCCCATGGGGACCTCCACCAGTCCGGTATTGGTAATATCTCCCACCAGGGAGAAGACCTTGGTGCCGCTGGAGCCGTTCCATGGGTTCTCGCTGACATCTCCTGAACCGATGGATGCGAACCACTGGCTGCCCCGTTCTATTATCACCGGGATGTTGGCCCAGGTCTCCACGTTGTTCAGGACGGTAGGTTTGTCGCGGAATCCCTGCTCCACACTATGTACATATTTGGATCGGGGTTCTCCGGCCAGCCCTGCCATCGATTTCATCAGCGCGCTCGATTCTCCGCAGACGAATGCGCCGGCACCCCTGTGTATATTGATGTCGAAATCGAATCCGCTCCCCAGTATATCCTTTCCCAGCAAGCCGTATTCACGGCAGCTGGATATCGCCTTCTTCAGCCGTTCCATTGCAAGGGGGTATTCTTTCCTTATATATATGTACCCTTCTCTGGCCCCGGTGGCGAAGGCGCCTATCAGCATCCCCTCGATCACCGAATGGGGATCGGTTTCTATGATGCTGCGGTCCATGAACGCGCCGGGGTCTCCCTCGTCGGCGTTGCAGACCAGATAGAGCTCCTCTCCCTTTTCACGGGCAGCCTCGTACCCGGACTTCCATTTCACTCCGGCCGGGAAGCCTCCTCCTCCGCGTCCCCTTATTCCCGAAGATATAACCTCTTCCATGACCTCTTCCGGCTTCGCCTGATCCAGGACCTTACTGATCGACCTGTAACCGCCCCTGGCGATATACTGGTCGATATCCTCGGGGTCTATGATACCTTTGTTCCTGAGGGCTATCAGCTCCTGCTTGCTGAAGAAGTTGATATCTTCCAGGTGGGGGTTGACCTCCCCGCTGACCGGGTCGCTGTGCAGCAGCCGCTCCACAGTTTTTCCTTCGGACAGGGCATCCACAATATCCTCAATGTCCTTTTCCTTTATCTTCTGATAGAATATTCCATCCGGCTGGAGCACCACGATCGGGCCCATGGCGCAGAATCCGTTGCACCCGGTGGCCACCACCATGTAATCATCCTCCATCCCCTTCTCTTTCAAAACTTCATTGAGCCTGTCCTCGATCCTGAATCCACCCGCCGAAACGCAGCCGGTACCGGTACAGACCTTGAGCATGCCCTTATACCCTGCTTCGCGCTCCTTCTCCTTCTCTGAGATCTTCTCCAGGTCATTTGGAGTGATCCTGTTCTCCTTGACTGTTTCACCCTCTGCGGATTCCTTATCCTTTTCCTTCTCCGCTTCTTTTCCTGCCTTCTCCAGGAGTTTCTCTACATCCCTGGCCCTGACGTTTCCGTATACTTCCTCTCCGATCTTTACCACGGGGGCGATGCTGCAGGCGCCGAGGCAGGCCACCGCTTCCAGGGTGTATTTCCTGTCGCTGGTTGTCTGCCCGGTCTCTATATCAAGCACCCTCTCGAAACTGTCCAGGATTTTAGCAGCCCCCTTGACGTGGCAGGTAGTTCCCATGCAGACCTGTATGATGGTCTCTCCCTTCGGCTCCAGGCTGAATGCCTTGTAGAAGGTCGCTATGTGATAGAGATAGGCCTTCGGCTTTCCCGTCATTTCACAGATCCTGTCCAGGGCGGTCTCGGAGATGAAGCGGAACCTCTCCTGAATATCCTGCATCATCTCTATCACATATTCGGGGTCGCAGTCCCATTTCCGGATGATCTCTCTTATCTCCTCTATATCTTCCCTGTTTTCCTGGAGCGGGATCTGTTCCGGCTGTACCATACTGGCCACTTTGTTCTCCCTGATGGACCAGGGTGGTTTGACCTCCTTGCCCTTGAGTACTATTGCCTTGATCTTCTTGTCCCGGAATACCGTTCCTATCCCGCCGCGCCCGGCCTGTTTCACCCGGGGGAATTTCCGGCGCCAGTCGTAGAAGGAGAAGTTGAGGATCCCCATATTGGTATGCTCCGCGCCCCTTCCGGCTGCCACAACGGTGACATGGCGCTTGCCAGCCTCGTCGTCGGCGTACATCTCGGTAAGCTCCTCGCAGACCTTGTGGGAGTCAACACTCTCCAGCGGCGCTTTCTCTATGGTTATCTTTCCATTGACGGCATCGATTACTATGATTACATCCTCTCTGGCCTTGCCCAGTACGCTGAGTGCGTCGAAGCCCGCGAATTTCATGTATGGGCCGAAATACCCCCCCACGTTACAGTCCATGATCGAATGAGTGGAGGGAGATATGGCGGTTACCAGGGTCTTCCCCGAGCCGGGGAATGAGGTGGTCCCTCCCAGGGGGCCGGGAGAAAAGCATATCGGATTCTCGGGATCATTCCATTTGGTGTTCCCGTTTATCTCCTGGAACATCAGCCAAAGATCGAATCCCTTTCCGCCGGTCCACAACTCCTTCATCTGCTCTGAGACAGGATGGGTTGATATCTCATTGCCGCTCAGGTCTATTCTGAGTGTGCGGTTGGAATAACCCCTTTCCAACTCGACTATCTCGAAGGGGAATTCCGTTAGAACTTCATGGGCTTCTTTGACTTTCTCCAGAGGGTATTTCTTCATAACAGGCGGGCCTCCATCATATGATTTTCAACACTACACAGGGCACTAATATACGATTTTATCAATAAGATATAAAGGAAAAATTCTGGTTGGGAAGGGGAAGAAGTGGGGATGACCAGGGCTTTGATTCTGGTGGCGAATCAGTTATCTTGTAGATGAAGAAAATGTTTTTACTATAGGGTTTTTTCCGGGGAGGGCAGAGATGCTGGGGGCGGCGGCAGGAGATATAATCGGGTCGGTATATGAATTTGACACGATAAAGACAAAAGATTTTCCTCTTTTTTCCGAGAGGTCACGCTTTACCGACGATTCCGTGCTCACCATGGCGGTGGCTAACGCCATCTGCAGAGGAGTGCCGTATAAGAGGGCTATAAGGGAGATCGGGAATCGATACCCGGAATCGGGTTACGGGAGTTCATTTGTTCTCTGGCTTTTCGGGCTGATGGATGATCCATACTACAGCTGGGGTAATGGTTCCGCCATGAGGGTATCGCCGGTAGGATTCGCTTTCAAAAGCAGGGAGAAGGTGCTGGAGGAGGCGGAGAGGAGCGCGGAGATAACCCACGACCACCCGGAGGGGATAAAGGGAGCCCGGGCTACCGCCCTGGCGGTTTTTTTTGCCGCGGGGGGAGCTGATAAGGAAGAGATGGAGGAAGAGATCGAAAAGGAGTTCGGGTATGACCTGGACCGGACAGTTGCCGATATAAGGCCGGATTATCAATGGGAGGCAAGCTGTCAGAAGACCGTACCGGAAGCGATTGTCTGTTTTCTCGATTCAGTTTCATTCGAGGATGCCATCAGAAACGCTGTCTCCCTGGGCGGCGACAGCGACACCCTGGCCTGTATTGCAGGCAGTATCGCGGAGGCCTATTACCGGGAAATTCCCATGGATATCCTCATCGAGGTTAAGCGGCGACTCCCCGGAGACCTGTGGGAGATATGCAGGGAATTCTACCGGGATTACGGCCTTCCGGAGGTCAGAGCGCAGGTCGAAGCTCTCCAGGGGAAGAGATAAGCTGTCTCCCGGTTCTCAGATCCGGTCCAGGATCATCTGCGAGAGCTGCACTATATGGTCGCGCTCTTCATCGATGACCTGGTGAACCATCTCCCTGTGCTGGCCGGTTGGGACCAGCTCCTTCATCTCCAGAAAGAAGAGAAGGGTATTCTTTTCCTGGCTTAGGGCCAGTTTCAGCCCTTCCATGTCCGATTCTATATTACTGGCCATCTCCACCGCCTGGCCGGTTTCCAGGTACTCCCTCTTGGAGAGGAATGACTGGTAGTACTGCTCGTATTCGCCCGGGAAATCCTCCTGTGGGACGTAGTCACTGAGCTCATCAATCATTTCCTGGAATCTCCTGGAGTGTCCGATCTCCTGTTCCTTTATCTCCAGGATCTCATCCCGCAGGCCGGAGTCCTCCACCTGCTCGGAAAGCGCCTGGTAGAATTCAGCGCCTACATCTTCGTCTTTCTTGGCAAGTCTTAACAGTTCACGCACATCTATGGCTGCCATATTATTTTTAACTCCCTTCTGTTTTCAGGTTAAGTCTTTGCCGGATTTTAGCATTTATTCTTATCCCGCAGCAATTATTTTAAAATAGATTGCCAGGGCAAAAAATGCCGGCACCCATAACCCCACGAATATTCCTATCCTTTCCGCGTTCGCTCTGGCTTCGGGTGTATTCCCTTTCTTCATGAACCATGCCGTGATAGAAGCAAAGATGGAGGCGAGCCCAGGAATCAGAGAAATCAGACTCAGAGTACTCCATGCCGCATCCATTATCATCTACCTCCTTCTGAAGAAATCATGCCCTTGATTTGTGAATATCGCATCACTATATCCACTGTATTCTACTACAGGACCGGGGAATTGGAAAATAGAAAAACGGGCAGATACCGCTGCAGGTTGTACCGGAATTAATTTCAGGTCAGTTCTCCGGCCAGAAAGGTGAGCAGCCGGTTTTCCCCGGCCGAGGGAATAACCAGAAACTCCACGGTGCCCCGCTCCGGCCGGACAGATAATTCCTTCAGGTGTTCGGGGTCCTCTGCCCTGGAGGCCAGCTCCATGAGAAAATTCATATCAGGCCCGTTCTCGGCCAGCAGCAGGAATTCCCGCGATCCTATCGCCATCTCTTCCCGGTCCAGGCCGGCGCCCTCTCCGGACCTGTGCCTCTGATGAAACCGTTTCTCGTAAATATGCACCCGCCCCGCGGTGGGGAATTCGGTCAGGTTGAGGGTGACGAAGAAACGGTCAAAACGCCGGAACAGGAGGGATACCGGAAGATAGAGAAGTGAGTGCCTGGGAAGGAGGGTAATGGTCCCGAGCAATCTCTTTATCTTCTTCCCTTTGAATGACATCTCTATGTGGTACCCAACCAGCCCGCCGATATTGGTGATCTTCCGGTCCGCAGGGTCCATAACCCTTATCAGGGTGTTGA
>WJIX01000169.1 GCA_014730075.1 bacterium
CCGTAGCTACCGTCGGCCATATTATTACTGCTCTTGAATCTGCGTTAATTATAACTTATTCGCTTAATCTGCCAAGTTATTTTATGGATGGAGTCATACCGGGGCCGGTTCGAGCGCTATTTCCCCCGCCTCCTGCCCGGAGTAATCATTTCCCGCCTGCTGATGTTTCCGGATTCCGGTTCACTTCCCTCTCTAACCCATTTCAGCCCCGCTGATTCCCAGTCCGGATTGCTGGATGCGTTGATATACCGCTCCCTCCCGTAGATACCGGATTCCCTGGCGATTCTCCTGAAATGAAGGGAAGTTGAGGAATCAGAAAGGATTACCGCTGAACGGTTCATCCCTTCCCTTCTGTACAGTTTCTGCCCCTCCCTGAACATCTCCCTGGAACCGGAGGGCAGGGGGCCCAGGTTCCTCATATCCACGAATACACCGAAACTGTCTGGCGATTTCTCGAGCTTCTTCCTGGAATCCTCCAGCCATCTCGCCATCTCTTCCTTTTCCAGATACCCGCCGAAGGTCAGCTTATAGCCGAAAATCCTCCGCTCGATCTTATACATACGAACCTCCGGTGCAGCCGGGAATTACCTTCCGCCGCATACTTGTTCAGAAGTGTCATTCTGCTGTTATTATCGGATCATTCGGATTAAAGTTTAGACCGGGATTGATATTAAAGGTTTTCGTTCCAAATGATGACTGCTATTCCAGGCCCAGCAGGCTGGCGACATCCTCATACCCGGGGTCCTCAGCGAAGATCCCCTCCAGCTCTGAACGGGCCCTGCTGCTCTTTCCAAGTTCCCGGTAGACCATGGCTCTCTCGTACCTTACGGCACGGCGAACCTCCTCGCTCCGGTCCTTCTTTCTGCGGTAGGCGGCAGTCAGTGTATCCCGTGCGGCGGTATAAAGCCCGAGAGCCCGCAGTGCCTTTCCCTTGTACAGCATCAGAGCGGCGTGGATGCTCGATTCATTCTTCAGCTCCGCGGTCAGTTCCACTATTCTGCGGCAGACCTTCGGATCATCAGGATAACCTTCCAGGAGCAGCTCAGCCAGAGAGAGCCTGACCGCCGGGTCAGAAGAGTCCATATCCAGGAGGTTTTCCAGGACAGCCACCGCCCTGCCATGCTCACCCAGCTCCTGCAGAGCCTCCACCAGGCCCAGCAGAAGGCCTCGCCTTCCAGGGGTGATATGTGCCGCTATCTCTTCTGTAATCGGCATGGTCATCTTCAACGATATCCCGTATTTACTGAAATACCTGCACAGATCGGAGTGTTTCCGGTCAGCCCTCTCCAGGGAGGATACCGCCTCTCTGAACCGCCCTTTCTTCAGGAATATGAAGCCGGCCATGAAGGCGGCATCGGCGATATGCATCGAGTTCTTAAAGTATTCCAGAGCCTTATCCTCCTTTCCGGCCACGAAGCTTTTAAGCCCGTCCACAAAATCCTCTTCCTCCTGCGGGGTAAACAGCCGTTTGAAGAAACCGAGGTCAAGCCTGGACTTCGGCTGGACCGGCGGCGGCGCTGACCCCTTCCTCCTTTTCTTCCGGCTGCCAGAGGATTTTCTATCGGTATAGTACAGCCCGGTTCCAGGCACTCCCACGGTCTTTCTGACACCACTGGTACCCACGGTGAGCTTTGCCCCCCTGGGGCCGAATGATAGCGAACCGCCACTCTTGCTGAGGTTGAGATTGATTCCGGGCAGGATTTTCTTTCTTCTTATGAATCTGAAGGACATCGGTATATTCCTCCCCATGGTAATAATGCTGCAACTGCCTTGCTTACAATAAGTGTAACAGCGGCAGATATATATTCAATGGATAATAGTTCGTTCAAGCCCTTTGCGGTTTAATACAGCAGCGGCATTACAAAAGCAGATCCCTGTATTTATCATAACCCTCCGCGGGGCCAGCGGGCATAGATTTCTGATTCCAATAATCAGAAATAGCGGCCCCGGGGCTCAGAGCCGCAATTTCCCTGCCGGTGAAATCCGGAGCGGTTCAGGTAAGAACAACGCCCTGATTAATCAGGTATAGAGAATTCTTCAGATCTTCTCCAGCAGCACCTCTACCGCCCTTTCAAGCTGGGGGTCCTCATCACGGCCCTTGCTTTCCGGTGGATTATCCACGATGATATCGGGCACGGCGGGCCCATGCTCCATATTCTGGTCGGTTGCCCTTACATACCATCCACGGAAAGGGAGCCTGACATACGAACCATCTATCAGTCTCTTTCCACCGGTCGATATGACCGCTCCAAAGGTCGGCTTGCCTACCAGCGTTCCTATCCCGAGAGTCTTATAGGCGTGGGAGAATATCTCGGCATTGGAGTAACTCGACTCGTTGCAGAGAGCGACCGACGGCTTCATCCACGGATAGAAGGGAAGCCGCTCAGCGTAGGGGTAGTAATCCCTGAATCTGGTATGTTCCCTATCCAGGTCATCCGCCGCTCCCCGGGGAATGGTATAGGAGTGCTGGTCTATGTTAAGGACCGCCATCAGGTAATCGGTGGTCCAGCCCCCGCCGTTGAATCTCACGTCAATTACTATTCCCTCCTTTCCTGAGGCAGCAGCGGTGAATTCTCTCTCGAACCTCTCGAAGCTCCGCCATCCCATCGCCTGAATATGGAGGTACCCCAGCTTTCCTTCCGAAATCTCTTCAGTCATCTCCCGGCGCCGGTCCACCCATTCATTATAGAGCTCCTCGCGAATGCTCCCGGCCGGCCGTAAGGCTACCTCCCTTTCACCGCCTCCTGCGTTCTCCACCGAGAGGAGCAGTTTCTCATCAGGTTTGTTTACCAGGAGGGAATAGAAGTTCATACCTGGTTCCACCGGCCTTCCGTCCACGGCAGTAATAAGATCCTCCTCAAAGAGTCTGCTGAAGCTCCTTTCCGCGGGAGTATCCGGTATCACCCTCACTACTTTAACTCCCTTCCGGACCGGTTCAATCTCAATCCCGAGCATGCCGGTCTTGAGTTCCTGTGTCCGGGCCCTGTCTTTTCCGTACAATCCCATATGGCTGGCATCCAGCTGCCCCACCATGAGATTGAAGACATCCCTGAAATCCCTTTTGGTGGAAGCGGCCATCGCCCATTTCTCGTACTTCTCCTTCAGCGACTCCCAGTCCTTCCCGTGAAAATCGGGATCGTAAAAACCTGCGGTGAGGGTCCGGCAGGCCTCCCTGAAGATCTGTTTTCTCTCATTTATATGATCTATCCTCATGGAGGCTGCGAAGGCAATATTCTCCATTTTATTTCCGGACATATTGATCCTGGCCAGCCTGCCCTTCTTCAGCATGTAGAGCTTCTTACTGCCCGCCCTGAGGTGGGAGGGGTTCTGTCCTCCGGTGGTAAGCTGCTTCATTTCCTGCCCGTCCCATTCGATGGAGAAGAGATCGGTCCCCTTGCCGGAGGGGCTGGCGGCTGTAAAATAGAAAGTCTTCCCGTCTCCGGATATCAGTATATTGCTCTCATCCCCCGGTAGAGAGGTAATCTGCCGGAGCCTCTCATGTATATCCTCGAAATCAATTACTACCGGCTCTTTTTCCTCCCCGTCATCCTTCTCCTTCTGATTCTCCTCATCATCCTCTTCTTCTTCCCAGTCCTGCCTTGTTTTCTCCCAGTCACTCTCCTTCAGCCAGACGAACCAGATATCGCTGTCCCTGTTGTTTCGGGATGATACGAAACCAAGTTTGTCCCCGGCCGGGCTCCATTCCGGCCAGTAGTCACCACGGGGATGCATACTTACATTCACCGGGTCGCCCGACCCATCCGCGGAATGAATATATATTTCGGCATTGAAATTCAGGTCTTCCAGGGAGTAGGCCAGCCATTCTCCGTCAGGGCTCCAGGATACCCCTTCGGGGGTTGCCCACCCATCCAGCAGAACCTTCTGATCATCTATTCTGTCATTCTCATTCAGGGAGGCGGTTATCAGCATCCCCCTGCCCCGCACGAAGGCGATCCTGTCTCCCCCCGGGGAAGCGGTCAATGATGACTCATCCTCCCTGGTCTCGGTCAGCCTGACAGTACTGTGCTTCAGCGATCTGAACAGGTCTGTCTCTTCATCATCTGAAGATCTGACCAGGTAAAGATCGTATTGCCCCTCCCTGTCGCTGAGGTATACGAGGGTGGTATCACTGGTCCACACCGGCTCAATATCCCTGAATGGTGAACGGCTTATATTGACCGTCCTCTTCTTCTTTTTGCTGTTTTCGGTAATGAACACCTCTCCCCTGATCACCATGGCGCTGTACTTACCATCAGGCGATACCGAATAGTGATTAACATCCGAGCTGTATGTCTTATATTCAAATGGATCAAAGCGGTAATCTGTCCCTGCCTCGATCTGAAGCTCCTGCGCGGAGCTCCCGTCAGCGTTAATGATGTATATGCCGGTTCCCACTTCCGCCACTATTCTGTCAGCAGCGGGACTGAGATCGAAGTACCGGACCCCATCCTCCCCAAAATCTGTTATTCTTACCGCTTCTCCCGCACTGCCCGATTGGAGCGAAACTGAATAGACGTTGTACCTTCCGTCCCTGCTGCTCAGGAAATAAAGGGTATTCTCATCGTACCACCTGGGGTAGATATCCTGGGCATCCGAACCGTCTACCCGGATATAGCTGCCGTTTTCAGTGTCGTATAGCCAGACCTTTCTGTTGGCAGGCCCCCTGTAGTATTCCCGGGTGATCCTGCATGCGCCTCGAACGAATGCTATATACCTTCCATCGGGGGAAACTGCCGCCATTGTGCCGAGGGCATCGAGAATCCTGGTTGGAGTATCTCCATCAGGATCAACCGCATGTATCTCTGTTTCCCATTCAACCTGCCGGTAGTTTCTGGTGGTGGTAAAGATGATTCCATGTTCGACTGTCCAGTCCCCGACGCGGTCATTTGATGAATGCCAGGTAAGCCTCCTGGACATTCCACCCTCTGCAGGTATAGTAAAAATATCATCATTTCCGTACCTGCTGCTTGAGAAAGCTATATGAGAGTCATCCGGGCTCCAGCAGGGATTCCCTTCGTAGGCCTGATGTATGGTCAGCCGTTTAACCCCCGATCCGTCAATTCCCGATGTCCAGATATCACCCTGGTATGAAAAGGCGATTCTGGTCCCGGACCGGTTAAAGGCGGGATAGCGTATCAGTTCAGTGGAATGAGCTGAAATAGTAACCATCAGGCTTAGAAGTGACAACAGTACTAAAAAAGTTCCCTTTTTCACGGCATTCACCTTTCGTTGACCCGATCTTCAATAAAAGAACCGTTACCAGTATAAATTTGGATGATATACTACAGAAAAATAGAATGTGGCTCAATAAAAAACTGTAAGGTAAGCCTGTAAAACCCCGTAGAGTTTTCTTCGTCCCCGGGTAATGATCAGCCTATTCGAATAGCACCCTGCTGAACTCATCCCAGCAAATCCGTTTCTGCTCTCCCGTTTCCTGCATTATGTAAATCCCCTTGTTCTTGTAATTCACGTCATTCGACCCCGACATTATGAAAGTCGACCCGTCGTTAAGGACTACCACCGCTGAATCCCTGCTCCTGCGTTCTATGGAACGTATATTGCCAAACTCCACCTCATATTCCACATCCCTGAATTCTCCATCCAGGAAATCCCAGCTCCACTCCTCGTCATTATCCCATCTGATCCTGCCGGTATAACTGGATCCGTCTCCGGCAAATACAGTCCCGTATAATTGGCGCCCGCCGTCAAAATCCTCATAGCGCAGTATATACGGCTGATCCTCAAAATCGAGGCTGTGGAATTCATCCCAATAGACCGTGACCAGCCCGAACCGATCCACGTATACCACTATTCCCCTGTTCGAATCATCCACATCGTTTGAATTATCCAGCACCATTTCCTTCCCCGATTCCAGGGTTACAACGGCGCTCTCGGAGTTCTGCCTCCGGATCGAGCTTATCAGGCTGAAACCTATCTCTCGGGTCAGAGTCCCCTGGTCACCGTCAAGGAGATCCTTGCCGAAGAGCTCATCCTCATCCCAGCATATCCAGCCGGTGTAGGTGTCCCCGCTGCCGGTTTTAAGTGTTCCGTACAGACGTTCGCCGAAAGTGGATTTCAGCCCGGGAGCAGTTTCAGTAAACTCAATTCTATCTATATCGTTCCACTGGACCTCGAATTTGCCTTCCCTTCTGTCCTCCACCAGTATCTCCCGGTTCGAATCACCGATATCGCTGGAACCGCCTTCAAACTCCATCTGGTGCCCTGATTTCAGGGTAATCCTGGCACTCTCGTCATCGAGCACCTCAATGCTCCTGATATGCCCGAAGCTGACCGCGGAGCGGGTAATATCCAGGTCATCGCTATCTGTCTCTATCTTGATGAACCCGAATATCGATATTGTTTCCCTGTCCTCTTCTCCCCTGCAGTTGTCACCGCCGTCATGAATCAGCTCCATATTTCCGTGTAGCATATCAATCCATGATCCCTCATTCCTGTCCCACCGGATCATACCCTGGTATCTGTTACCATCTCTCATGATCACCCTGCCGTAAATCCGTCCCTCTCCGGCCAGTGACTGCCCGGTACAGGCGAGAAAAAACAGGGCTGCGGCTCCTACGATTATCAGTAAGATCTTATTCATTATCAGCTTCCCTCCTTAAGAAATGTTTCCTTATTCTAGTACTTTGTACTACGAGGTCAAAGGATTAAAGTTACAGGAGGAGAGAAATCAGATTCAAATGGAAGTAAGCATATACTGCCCCGGGCGAAGCGGTATTGCTTGCGACAGCCGCGCCCGGCGCC
>WJIX01000170.1 GCA_014730075.1 bacterium
AGGTGCCCGAGATTCCATATGTCTCCAAGGGATCTGGATGGATTCTGCCCCGGACCTCCCAGGAACATCAGAGAAATTCCTGCAAGGAAAAGTATATGCAGGATAGTAAGTACATATTTATTATTCAATTCTATCATTTTATCAATTAAGCTCATCCGGCTTCCGTTAAAAGCTGCTCCCGGAGATCAATTATGTGCCGACCTTAAAAGGAGCCATAAAAAGGGACTGCGTTATCTGAAGAGCAAATAAATCATACTACAGTAAAGCAGTTTCAGCTTTCCGTTTCTACAATTTATTTCAGAAGATCCTGCCGGCAGGTTATGCTGACAGGGTTAGCTGCGGGAAATGGCTTCCTGAATAGAATATAAAAATGGCGCCCCCAACGGGATTCGAACCCGTGTTGCCGCCGTGAAAGGGCGGTGTCCTAGTCCTGGCTAGACGATGGGGACACCAGAGATATTCCAGTTCAAGGACTGAAGGAAAATATCAATGCAACCGGAAAATGTCAACATTAAAAGCTTACAAATTAATGGTCAATCATTATCCTGATCGAAGATAGAAAGCTGCCTGGAAACTCCATCCACCCCTTCAGGGCTTCTTTCCCGCTCTGAACCCTCCGGCATCTTGATCTTTCTCTTCTCAAATAGTTCCAGCAGTCTCGATTCAATCTCTTTCCTGGTACCCCCCAGCGAATCAAGTACTCCGCTGTCGGCCATCTTCAGCAGCCTGTCCTCCTTGATATCCGGCAGGCGGGCGAGGAGGTCGTCAATCGATTTGAACTCTCCTCTCTTCCGCCGCTCTCTGACAATCAGGTCCGCTCCATCGTCGCTTTCCCCTTCCAGGGGAGCCCTGATACTATCTCCCTCCGCAACGAATGACTGATGACTCCTGTTTATGTCACAGGGCAGAAGCCTGCCCCCCTCTCTCTCAAAAGATCTTCTGTACAGCTCATACTTTCCTGTCTGCCCCGAATAGACGTTGAGCAGAGCGGCATAATAATCACTGAAATGCCTGGCCTTCAGATAGGCGCTTATATAACTGAGATAGGCCCTGGAGCATGCCAGGGATTTAGCGTATGTGAAACGTATATTCTCTTCAAGATAATCGAATATCAAATTTGCCTTATCCTCGGTTATGCCTTGTTCCATGCAGTTTCTCATGAAATTCAGCCTGCTGTTTCTCAGCCCGGCCGGGTCTGAGCTCCTCAATGAATGCTCCATCCTGTAAACATCCTCTCCCTCCATACCTGATACTTCCTCTATGATCCTCCTCACCTGCTCACGGTACAGCAGCACCCCTCTGGTCTCCCGCAGTATTTCCCCTATGGAGGGATGAGGCACCGAGCGTTTTGACTCCTCCCCGATATACCTCTTCCAGAGCTCGCCCCTCAGAGGATCGGGGCGGTAAAGAGAAACGGCATCCACGAACCTGTCAAACCTGGAAGGCTTTATCCTTGAGATCATCTTCCTTACCCCGTCACTCTCCAGCAGATATACACCTACCGTATCACCCCTTGAAATCAAATCGAACGCGTCCTGGTCATCCAGAGGTATAAGATCCTCTTCCCCTTCCCCCGATCCCGCTCTTTCACCGGTTGATTTCAGGGTCATATCGACCACCGCCAGCACCCTGGAGTGGTGGAGGACGAAGGACCAGCCCTTCAGCTGCTCAATGGTTTCATCCTCACACTGGAGAAACTTTTCACCATCAGGATTGAGCAGGACAGAAATCATATCCTCCGCTCCCTCTGGCAATACCACAACATGCGATGAATCGAGATTAAAACTGCATATCCTTCCCCTGAAAATGTTGGCCAGATGAAAAATTCTCTTTACCGTCCTGTCCCGGTTATACATATCTCTGAAGGCAGCTGAAGTTCTGAACATTTCAGATATATCCATCTCCCTTCCCTCTCCGGAGGCAAAGGAAATAATTCTCTCTCTCAGCCTGTCATCCACATCTACAACTTTGCATATCTCCTCAACTATCTTCTTGAATGACATATCGGTCCTGACTACCCGGTGAAAGATCCTGCAACGGGGTATTATCGAACAGATCAGTCCGAACACTGCCTTTCTGTCGGCGGCATTGGTAATCAGTTCCAGGCGGGGGGCAAAGTACTCATCTTCGGAGCAGAAGCACTCGAACACCAGGCCGTGAGAGATAGGCTCGACATTGGTTATTCCGAGAAGAAAGGAGATGACGCTCTGCTGAAGCTCATCCCCTATTATCTCCAGCCGGACCTCATTCTGCCTGCTTTTTGCAAAAAGATCTGACAGGAATATAAGAAAGGAGCTGACATTGCCGGCTTCCGCATGTTTAAGCTCCCATTCCAATGAACTTTCCACCCTCCTCAGGTCAGCGGATTCGAGCCGGCCACACTTCATCCGGAAATATCTTCTGCATCTTCGCTCCAGCTCGCTGTGCTGGTGTGCCCCTGCTGTATACTCCAGGCTGAAATCCTTCGGAAGTTTGACATTACATCTTTCGGCTATTTCAGAACTTCTATCCAGCGCATCGCCGGCCATGGTGAAAAATGGCTCCAGCTCCTTTCTTACCTTTAGAAAATATTCAGCCCCTCCCCCCCTGCGCCTCCTTTTTTCCCTGATCTCACCTACCCTTTCCAGAACCAGGTAATCCTCCGCGCTGTCTCTGGAAATATACCTGTCATTATTGGTAACAACTGCTGGAATCCCGGTACTAACGCTCAGTTCCATCAGTTTGTCGCAAACAAACCATTCCCGGTCAGTATTGTGATTAATCAATTCGATATATATATTATCGGGGCCGAATACCCCCGCCAGGTCCGTAAGTATTTTTTTCATCCTGGTAAGACTTCCCCCCAGCAGAGACTGGGATATTTCGCCTTCAACAGATCCTGTAAGGGCGATTAACCCGCTGCTGAAACGGCTTAACTCCTCCGCGGTTACATACCTCTGATTCTTCTTGTTGAAATGGGCCTGGACCAGAGATACCAGGTTGCGGTAACCGGAGTTGTTCTCGGCGAGAAGGGTCAGATGGCTGAACCTGTCTCTGCCCCTGAGGGAAAGATGCCTGGCCTCTATCCCCATTACCGGTTTGATCCCCGCATTGCATGCAGCAGTGTAGAAGCGGTAATGCCCGTAAGTGCTCCAGCAGTCTGTAAGGGCAACCGCCCCGAACCCTTTCCTTTCAGCGGCGGTAACCAGTTCCCCGGGGGTCATCATACCCCTTAAGGTGCTGTATATTGAATGGACATGAAGCGGTACGTAAGACATACTTCAACTTCTCCTCTATTATTCACCTGGTTCCCCTGTCTGGTAAATATTGAATCAAATTCTGGAAATAATCAATATAAATATGCTGTATCTCTTTTTAAATAATGGATATATTTGGTTCTGGGATTCCACATTACCACGCCGCCGGTAACTGGATCTACAGCGCTGTAAAGAGGGCCTTCTCTAAGATAAGGTTTTCGCCCGATCGGTTTAGCGAAGAGAGGCAAACATTATAATATATTACCATTAATTGAGTTATACAAGCCGGCGCTCAGCTTACCCTCAGCACCTCATCAGGAGTGGTTATCCCTTCCGAAATCTTCACCACACCATCCTGCCTCATCGTTCTCATACCGTTATCCAGTGCGGCAGCCTGGATGATATCATCAGATTTTCTTTCCAGGATCATCTCCCTGATCTTATTATCCACCGCCATCAATTCGTATATTCCGGTCCTGCCCCGGTAACCCAGTCCCCGGCATTTGCTGCACCCTTCACCCCTTATGAATTTGATATCCCCATCCCCTTCGATCCCCAGGGCTTCCAGCTGCTGTGGTGGCGGGGTATATTCGGCAGCGCAGTGGGGACATATCTTTCTGACCAGTCTCTGCCCCAATACTCCTCTGACCGATGAAGCGAGCAGGAATGGTTCAACACCCATATCGATCATCCTGCTTACTACACCAGCAGCTGTATTGGTATGGAGGGTGCTGAAGACCAGATGCCCGGTAAGCGCCGCGCGTATGGCCAGCTCAGCGGTCTCTCTATCCCTGATCTCCCCCACCAGGATGATATCGGGATCCTGCCTGACTATCGATCGCAGTGCGGAAGCGAATGTTACTCCAGCCATGCGGTTTACCTGTCCCTGATTGATACCCTCCATTTCATACTCTATGGGATCTTCGATAGTGGTTATATTCAAACGCTCATCCCTTACCTCGTTCAGGGTGGAATAGAGGGTGGTTGTCTTTCCGCTTCCGGTCGGGCCGGTAACCAGCACTATCCCGTTGCTCGAGCTGGTAATCCGCCTGTAAGCCAGCAGAGTGGAGTCATCCAGCCCCAGCGACTCCATGCTGGTCAGAACGTTCCTGGTATCCAGTATCCTCATTACTATTTTTTCTCCGTGTATTACCGGATAGGTTGAAATCCTCAGGTCAATATCCCTGTCCTGGTAACTGAACTTGGCCTTGCCGTCCTGAGGCAGCCTTCTCTGGCCTATATCAAGTCCCCCGATGACCTTGATCCTGGTTACTACCGCTGATAGGAGATTTTTATCCAGGGTCTTTACCTGGTTAAGGACACCGTCCACCCTGTAACGTATCCTTACGAAATTCTTCTCCGGCTCTATATGAATATCGCTGGCATTTTCCTGGACCGCTTCCTCTATTATCGAACTGGTCAACTTTATTATCGGCGCCTCACTGGCTGCCTTTTCGAAATAGAGTTCATCCTCTTCATCCCCCTGCATATCCGAATCGATCTCATCCACAACCCTGGAAATGCTGTTCTCCATATTCCAGAGGTTGTTGATAGCCTTGTTGATGCTCTTTTTCGAAGCCATTACCGGTTCGACCACTTTACTGGTAATCCCTTTGACTTTTTCTATGGCGAACACATTCAAAGGATCAGACATCGCTATGGTGAGGACATCTTCTATCTCGAAGAGGGGGACTATCCCATATTTTCTGGCAACGTTTTCATCTATCAGGTTCACCAGATTGGGATCGGCCTCATACTCGTCAAGGTCCAGTACCGGAATCTTGAGGTTCTCTTCTATGAATTCATTCAGCTTATCATCACTTATGAAATTAAGATCTGTAAGAATTTCCCCCAGGTGCTTGTCCGATCCCTCCATTTCCTGGTGAGCTTCCTCCAGCTGGCTCTCGGTTATGAAACCGAGATTTACCAGGTTCTCTCCCAGGCCATCCAGGAATTTATGTGTGAGGTTTGATTCCATCCCTTTTCTCTCTTCTATTGCCGGTTCAGCTTTCCTGGTCCGGTTCTATTACTGCCGGGGTTATAAAAACATTGAGATCAGTTTTATTCAGTTCTATATCAGTTCTTCTGAACAGATAACCGAGAAGCGGAATATCGCCTAGCACCGGTATCTTCTGAACCTTCTCGGACCTGTTGTTCCCGAGGAGACCTCCGATTATCAGTGTTGAATTGTTCCTTATCATGACCTTGGTGGATGTCTCCTTGCTGCTGATAATAGGCACCTCATCGCCATTGCTCAAGGTGCGCCACTCCTTGACCGAACTGACCTCCACCATGATGTCCAGCAGTATCCAGCCCTCCTCCTTGAGATATGGCGTTACATTCAGTTTAATACCCACCTCTTCAAACTGCACCGAGGTGGTGGTGATCCCCGCGCTGGCCTGCCCGAAGGACTGTTGATAGGCGATCTTCTCCCCCACCATTATCTTTGCCTCTCTGCCGTCGATGGCAACGATACTGGGCTCCGACAGCACATTGGTTTCGGAGCTCTCCTCTATCAGGTTTATCACCGCGTCGACATCCCCGCTGAAGAGGTTGAGCATCAACCCCGAGTCGCCATCAGGGAAGAGTGTCTCGCCGGTTATCTCAAGGTCATCCCCAAGCTCCCCTGAAAGATTCTTCCAGTTGACTCCTGTCTCCCTGCTATCACCGAGGTTCACCTCCACAATCTGAGATTTAATGTGGATCTGGGATGTATTTCGGTCAAGGCCCAGTATCTCCTCATCCGCCTCCATAACCCTTACCACCGAACCTTCCACGGTATATGTATATCCGCAGGACCGCAGAATCGAATTAAGGGCCTCCCGTACAGTTACATCCTGGAGACGGGCTGTGACAGAGCCTGTTATTTCATTGCCGGAGGCTATGTTCAACCCGCTGACTTCCGAAAGCACTCGAAGGGCCTTGCTGATTTCGGTGCCTGAGAAATTAAGAGAAATCTTTCCGGACATTGCCTCATGCTCATCCAGATGAATTTCCGCCCCTGACAGCTCCGCAAATGCGAACAGGATGATCAAAAGGAAGATAAATACCAGCCGCATGACCGGTTTCCTTAAACTCCGGGCTGATTCCTTCAGCGATCTAATCACTCTCAAAGCTAAGTTCCCTTCTTCTATCTGATGATTCCAGAACAACCCGGTCCAGGGTAATCTCCTTAACCGCCATCCCCGAGAGGGTGTCACCTTCCATCACCATCGTTCCATTTATGAGAGCGGAATTCGCTATCTCCCCTATAAATATACCTTCAAGCGTCAGTTCTGTTTCACCCTCCCCCTTCCCTTCATCAACTTCCCTTCTTACAAGCTCCGGAATTTCACGAATCAAAGGATAGAAGATATTCGATTCCCAGCGAACACCCCTGCTTTCCCAGGACTCCATCGCCCGGTACAGCTCTATAACCTCCCTGGCTCCGCTGATTATCAGCTCCCCGGAATCAGAGCTTTCTTTATTGAGAATTTCCTTCACGTTGAACTCGCCGGTCCGGGCGCCGTTCGAAAATATACCCGCTGCCATGACCAGAAGTACTGCCAATATCAATCCCTTATATGTTTTCACGGACCTGATCACCTATGACTCCTTACCATCCTTCTCTTACCATAACCTTTATTTTCATCTCAGCTCTTATACCGGATGGGGCAGTTTCCCCTGAATCTATCCTTATCAGGTCTATCTTGAAAAGCTGGCTGAATTGCTCTATCCGGCGTATATATTCCTCCATCTGTTCAAACCTGCCAGTCACTGTCATCCTGACCGGAATCTCCCCGTAGAGCTCTTTCTTCGCGGTAAGCCCCGTTTCGATATACCCGATCCTTACATTTACCTTATCGGCAGCACTGAACAGTTTCTTCACAATTATTCCTGATCCCTGTTTGCCCGGCATATTTGAAGTAAGGGATTGGTATACTTCCATGCACCGCCTGTAGCTTCCCAGCAGCTCCCTCAGCTCGGAGCTGTCATGTGATTGGTTGAAAAGAGTTGTCGCTTCCAGTGAATTCCTGATTCTGGCTGACTTTGCCCTTACCTCCCTCAGCTCCTCAGCCGGCGGGGAAAGAAACAGAAACAGCATTAAAATGGAAATTACTGACAGAATGTTAACGGCAATTACGATCTGCCTTCTGTAAAGATCTTTTTTCATTATTTCACGACCTTACATTCCACCGAAAACCCATATACGGGGGTCCCTGCTATATTATCCGCTTTCCCCTCTCTCAGAATGACTCTGTCAAACCGGGGCGATTCCTCCAGATGGGCCATCAATCTGGATATACTCCCGCTATCCAGGGTGAAACCCTCTATCTCAATCTGTTTCCCTTCATTTTCCCCGGCAGCAGATACCCTGAACTGCTGAAACCACATCCCTTCAAAATCTCCGGCGGTCAGCTCACCGATGATGTCAGACCAGTGAACTCTTCCCGAACTGAAATCATTGACGGCGGAAGCGGCTTTTCTTAACCTCTCGCTATCATCGGAAGCAGCCGCCAGTCGCCCGAGCAGCTCCTCGCTCTCCGCCTGTTCCTGCTTCATGGCCGAGAGCTTCTTCATATCCTCCCTTATAACCCCGCGGTAATGGGATGAAACCCCTGAGATCACCACCCAGGAAAAGAATATCAGAATGGTCAGGCCCAGCAGGGATGTAAGCAAAATCCGCCGGTGGTTCCATCTGATCAGATAGAGAAGATCTCCAGGTATAAGATTGATCTCTTTCACTCCATCCCCCTCATTGCCAGTCCTATCGCCACGGTAAACTGCACCAGAGAGTCGCGAGCCTCTCCGCCATTTCCATCCATCTTTTCGAAGTAATCGGCAGGATCGAATATTTTAATTTCGGTATCCATCTTTCCCCTCATGAATGGTATCAGGTTCGGAATACGGGCATTCCCACCGGTAACATAAAGACGGTCCAGCCGGCTGTCTGTTTCGCTCTGAATTCCATAGAAATGCATTGACTGGTTGATTTCGGCGATCAGCCTGTCTATCTGCGACTCGATGGCAGAATAAACATTGTACTTTACAGAGGTTGGCTCCGATTCCTGCCCATCCATTACCATCCTGTCCAGTCCGATCTCCCTCTTCGCCACCTCGGATGCCTCCATATCGATGTGGAGCATTTTAGATATGGTCCTGTCGATATCCTCTCCAATTACATCCATATCACGGCAGAATTTCAGTTCCCCGTTATCCATTACTACAAATGTCGAAGAGCTGGAGCCCAGATTCACTACTCCTGATATTATTCCCTCAACCTTCTCATTTGCCGAGACCGCTCTCCTGATCGCCCTGGATTCGGTCTCTATGACCGAAAGAGTAAAACCAGCTTCTCCCAGGGATCTGACCTTATTTTCGATAAGCTCCCTCTTGGTTATGGCAAGGTGAACTGACAGTTCATCTGATTCGCCTCCGGGATCAAGGTGGTAGTCATAGACCGCTTCCTGCAGGGGATAATTTATATGTTTCTTTACTTCCCACCTCAGAATATCCTCCATCTTTTCCGCTGCCGAGAGGTGCATCATTATGAACTTTTCATTTATATCACGGCTGGGTATAGTTGTGATGGTGTTCCCCGTTTTTATTCCGGACCGGTTAACAATCCTTTTAATCGCCTCGTTTTCTGTTATCTCCCTTTCAGAATCAGGCCTCGATTCCGAAAGCAGCCTCTTGATGGAAAGGTTTCCATCTCTTCTGGCAAGCTGAACGATCTTTACCGAATCCGTTCCCATATCAAGCCCCAGCAGTTCCTTCTCAGGAGTCCTGCCCAGAGCCACTTTCCTTATTGTATTTATGGTATCCAGCAATGCTATCACCTGTAATTCCTGCAGTATATCTCAAAGCTGCATTCTGTAGAATCTTCACCGAATCCCTTTCCCGAGAAGGTTATGATTTCCACATTTATTCTTCCTGTGCCGCACCTTCCGGTAGCTCCCCCGTCAACTGAAAAGGCTCCACCCAGATAGGCTGTCTGATCAGCTGCGTATTCCGGAACATTAACCGGGGGCGAGCTTCCGGAAGTTCTGCTGAGCAGAACCGATCCCCCGTAAGGGGAGAAATAATATCTTATTGAATCCGCGGGATCATCAGTCCTGTAGAATCTGATAAGTTTACCATC
>WJIX01000171.1 GCA_014730075.1 bacterium
GTCCAAGAGCAGGGATTTTATGCCGGTACCGCTGGGAATGAAGGCGAGAATAGAGGGTGAGTCTCAGTGGAGAGAATTCCAGGCCAGGAATGTGGCAGGGTATATCGAGGGCGCCGATGAAAGACTGAAAGAGAGGTCAATTATCCTCAGCGCTCATATAGACCACCTCGGTATGGACACCTCACTCAGCGGTGATAATATATTCAACGGGGCCATAGACAACGGATCGGCGGTGGCATCCATGATAGCCACCGCCAAGTCTCTCAGGGAGAGGCAGGAAGAGCTCAGGTACTCGGTCATCGTTCTTGCCTGCAACGCTGAGGAGGCCGGTTTGCTGGGCTCGAGGTATTTCGCCGGAAGCCTCGATCCTGAGAAGATCGTTACAAATATCAACTTCGAATCTACCCCAGTATGGGAAAAGGCCAGGGATTTCATTGCGGTAGGGGCCAGGTATTCCAGCCTGGAGGATATCATCACAAAGGTTGCAGCGGAGAGGGGGTTGGATTACTCCTATTTTTCGATGTCGAACCAGGGATTCTTCTACCGTAGCGACCAGTTCAGCTTTGCCAGAAGGGGAATCCCCGCGGTCTGGCTCTCTGCCGGAGAGGATTACGAAAGCGGAGTTAACCGGCTCAGCGATTTCTTCCTGGGCGACTACCATACAGTGAATGATGAATTCAACCCCGATTGGGAGCTGGAGAGCACCCTGCAGACTGTAATGGTTGCGCTGGATCTTATTGATTACATCAACCGCCAGACTCCCCGGCTGGAGTGGAAGGGCAGGATGACCTTCCCGGTTGAGAAATAGAGTGGAGTTATGAAGCAATTCAGGATCATTTCCCTTTTGTCAGCGCTGCTGATTTCCACATTTTCTGTATCCTACGCCGCAGCTGATCTCTATCCGTGGATTACCGTACGCGACTCTTCCGCCTGTATCGCGGGACGATTCAGCCCTCCACCGGGATTCAGACGGGTGGAGGTTACTTCCGGTTCATTCGGTCGCTGGCTCAGGCACCTGCCGCTGAAACCGGGGAGCCAGAAGGTGTATCTTCACAACGGCCGGCCCAAGCTCAGGCAGGATGTTCACGCTGCGGTGCTCGATATCGACACCGGCGCCCGTAATCTGCAGCAGTGCGCTGACGCGGTGATAAGGCTGAGGGCTGAGTACCTGTTCGCCATAAAGAGATACAACGATATCCGATTCAACTTCACCAGTGGAGATACCGCCCGGTATCCCAGATGGCGGGATGGTTTAAGACCTGAAGTTGAAGGGGATGAAGTAAGTTGGGAAATGGTGGCAAGGCCGGACTCCACCTATCGAGGTTTCAGGAAATACCTCGATACTGTATTCACATATGCCGGAAGCTACTCTCTGAAAAAGGAGCTGATATCAGTGACCAGTCTGTCAGATATGAGGATAGGCGATATATTCATTCAGGGAGGCTTTCCGGGGCACGCGGTTATAGTGGTCGATGCGGCGGAAAGGTCACAGACTGGGGAGAAGGTTTTCCTTCTTGCTCAAAGCTACATGCCCGCCCAGGATATTCATATACTGATAAACCCTTCTGAAAGCAAGCTCAGCCCCTGGTACAGCATTGATTTTACGGGCAAGCTCATTACCCCCGAATGGCGGTTTAGCAGAAGTGACCTGATGAGATTCAGGGATTAGTTAAAGGTTGCGGTTCTGCTCTTAATCTGAAGGCTAATGAAGCGTATCCTTATGTCCGGGTCCGGAATCCTTAAATTGCGATCTCTTCTCCACTGTTCGGATTATCTCCAGATAATTGAGCGCTTCGTTGTACACCTGGCTGTCGGTACCGGCGTGTCTGCCGGATAGTTCAAGTAGCCGTTCATTGTTTGCCTTAGCCTCGGCCAGGCGGCCGGTATGCAGAAACAGTTCGTTGAGGTCCTTCAATATTCCTATTATGTAAAGGGAACTTTTACCCTCTCTCTTTTCGAAGATCATCATTGAGCGATAATAGATCGGTTCTGCCTCCTGGTATCTCTTCTGAAGCAGAAAGCAGCGCGCCCTGTGGAAGAGCGACCTCGCCAGAAGAAGGTCAGGGAGATTGTCTCGCAGATCCCTCTCTTCGAAGAATTCGAATACCCTATCCAGAATTTCTTCAGCTTCATCCAATTTTTTATTGATGATTTTTATTTTTACCAGATCATTCAGACTGGTTATCATGAATTCGTGATCGGTTGTTTTGGTTTCATCAGTGGCCTCGATTGCCCGGTTCAGGAAAAACTCGCCGTTTATGAAGTCGCCCGAGTCTGCGAATGAATAACCGAGCAGGTGAAGGATCTTGATTGCCAGTCCGGCATTTTTCTCATCACAATTATCCTCCAGAATCCTGAGGGCCTCCAGAAGTATGTTCCGGGATTCATTTAATCTCTTCTGATTATTCAGTGACAGGCCCAGAAGGTATTTCCACCCTGCTGTATCGATGTGATCATTACCCAGATTCTTCTCCGAAATGCTGTGAATCTCTCTCAGCAGGTTTTCCGATTCTTTGTACTTTTTATTATAGTTATATAGCATTGCGAGATCGTGAAGGCTGCCGATCAGAACCAGGCTATCCTCCTCATAGATTTTTCTGTTTCTCTTCAGCTCTTTTTCAAACAATTTCTCGGCATGGTCAAATTTGCCCTGAGAGTAATACACTTCGGCAAGGTCCCGGGGGCAGTTCACCTGGTGCATCTCACGTTCTTCGCGGGTCATTCTGTTCCATATCTTCATCGATTTTAGAAGAATATTTTCAGCCTCTTCGTAATTATCCCTTCTGAAGTGAAGGTGGGCAAGCTCGCGAAGCGGCTGCAGAATTAAAGGACTATTTTCTTTATCAATAAAGTTTTCAATGACCTCTACGGTAAGCCAGAGTATGCTCTCAGCCCTGTGGAATTCCCCGTGTTCTGATAGAACTTCGGCCAGTTCTATCAGAATTGCATTCTGTTCAAATACCAGATCATAGCTGGCCGGAGTGATTTTACTGACAACAGTATCGGAGAGATCAGCGGCAGTATCGATATCCCCGATGCCGGCTCTGCTTATCGCCAGTTTTATCTCTGTTTCCATCATAAGTGATTTGTCATTAAATTTCCTCGCTGATCTGTTCAGATCTTCCAGGAGATTAATAGCCAGATCATCTTTTTTGACTTGCCGGCAGAGGGTTATGTAAGATAATTTGAGAAGCGCTCTTTCCTCGGACCCTGGTCTGTAGTTGCATTCATACAGGGGGATAGCCCGCTGGTAGAGTTCTGCTGCTTTATCATAATGCAGAGACCTGTGATAGAATTGAGCCATTCGAGAAACAGATTTCACCGCATCCAGATTCTCCCTGCCATAATAGTTCAGTTTCTCATTAAGGAATCTGTCGCATAAGTCATAGGATTCCTCATCTCTGCCCTGCAGGCAGCGGATGACAGCTAAAAGCTCGATTGAATCAAAAAATCTCCAGTTACCGGCACCCATCTGCTTTTCAGTGATTTCCAGGGACTCCTCTATCAATTCTCCAGCTTCGTTGATTGATCCCATATCCATACAGGTCTGGCCATCTCTGTAAAGCGATTTCCATCTCTTCTGCGGGATTGGAGGTCTGTCCCGGGGAAGAGAACTGATGATCTTCTTGAATAATGACTTTAGTCTGTTCATGAGCATATCAAGAAAGTGTATCTGCACGAATAATATCCCCAGGATCTCTTCTGAATGACAGGTAACCACTGATCACGGACAGAAGAATAAGCCAGATCGATTTCAATTTCAAGACTGCAGCTTACACCGGGGTGGTATTTCATTGCACCAGAACAGTCTGTAACTCTGCTGCTGCGGTATTTCATTCCGGAGGAACACTGCGAGACTTTCAGGTAGCCTTTGACTGTTATTCTTCTCTGATGGTATAATCAATCAGACTTACAAGTGATCCATATTTTCATTTCGAAGGAGGTTTCCAATGAACAGGAAGCTATTGCTGTTTCTCTGTGCGCTCCTGGCTATGCCTGCGGATACCTACTCACAATTCAGGATCCCAGCCGGCGTCTTTACCGGGAGCGGCGGCGCGAGAGGCGGAAGTCATTATCTCTACGATTCCGCGGGACAGGCCGGGGCAGATCATCTGACGGGGGCATCCAATCAGATCAGGCTGGGATTCTGGTATATGGCCGGACTGGAATCGGCCGTGGAGGTGGCGATATCCGCCCTTGCCGGCAGGTACAGGGATGACGCCGTTGAGCTTTCGTGGTCCGCCCATTTTGATTCACCGGTGGATGGATTCAATATCTATCGCGCAGAGGACCATAGAGGAGTATTCGAACGGATCAACTCTGAGCTGATACTCCCGGCTGAAACCTGCGCTTTCATTGACCGGAGGGCGATCCCGGGAAGAAGCTACAGCTATTACATCAGCGCAGTAGCAGGCGGTACCGAAACCGTTCGCTCCTTGACCATAACACTGGAGCTGCCTCCAAAGCCTGCAGAGCTGTATCAGAACTATCCCAATCCATTCAACCCTTCCACTGTAATCTCTTTCTTTATGCCTGAAAGAGCTGATGTCAGCCTGAAAATATATGACACGGAGGGAAGAAGGGTAAGAACACTCGTTTCAGGTATCAGAGATGCCGGAAGGCATAGCGTGAAATGGAACGGTTCAAGCGACTCCGGAGAATCCGTAAGCTCGGGAATTTATTTCTGCAGATTCAGGTCGGGAAGAAAAGAGATAACCAGAAAATTAGTTCTGATGAGATAACATGGAGAAAAGGAGACTGAAATGAAGAGAATAACCGGTTTAATTGTGATTTTAACTTTGTTGATTGCCTCAGGAGCCGGAGCCCAGCTGCCCCGGACGATCAACTATCAGGGTGTTCTGACCGACGGAATGGGAACAGTAGTGCCCGATGGCTCTTACGAGCTTACCCTCAGGCTCTACACTGTTTCAACGGGAGGCTCACCGTTATGGGAGTGTACCGAGACGGTAACAGTGAGTAAGGGCATATTCAACGCTGTGCTTGGAAGCAGCTGCGTACTTACGCCCGATTTCAGCGAGCTCTACTATCTGGGTATATCGGTGGAGGGAGAGGCGGAGCTTGCCCCCAGGACAGCTCTTACTTCCTCTGCCTACAGTTTGAACTCGCTTGCTGTTCATGGAATCGGGAACAGATTCCCCTCTGACGGTGAGGTAGGGGTAGGTACGATCAACCCGGGAGCGATGCTGGAGGTATACTATGAAAGCACTGCCTCCAATGACGCCGCGATCATGATAAATAACAGCAGTGATCCGATGGGTCAGAACCTGCTGTCATTTGCCTTCTCGGGCAGCGAGCAGGCCAGTCTCAGGAAACCTAACAACGGAGATTTCTTTCTCTCTTCAAACAACGGTTTCGTTCTGAAGACGGGTGGCACTAACAGGATGAAGGTGCTTTCCGGAGGGAATACGGGGATAGGTATCGAGACCCCGCTGGAGATGCTGGATGTGGACGGTGGCATCAGGATCGCGAATTCAACCGGCACCAATGCCGGAACGATGCGCTGGTCCGGCTCTGATTTTGAGGGGTACACAGGCAGCGGGTGGGTATCCTTTACCGGCGCCGGGAGCGGCTCGCTGCCATCCGGGAGCACCGGCCAGACGCTGAGGCATTACGAGGGCGGCTGGGTTGCCACCAGTTCCCTCTTTAATGCAGGAGCATACATCGGTATCGGCACCACCACACCTGAGGAAAAACTTCACGTCTACGGAACCGGTATGGAGGGTATAATTGTCGAATCGAGCAACGCTATTGCCAACACCTCATTGACCCTGAAAACTCAAGCGGGGGCCCATGATCACCTGAAACTGGTAAAATACGGGCATTCAGCATCCGCAACCAAGGCGGGAGTTTCCCGCGCCAATCTCTCTGTCATTGAAACGGGCTCACCTGACGGAGGACCGCTGATGCTGTCGGTTGATACCGCCAATCCGATGTACTTCGTTACCGGA
>WJIX01000172.1 GCA_014730075.1 bacterium
CTCTCTGGGAGGAGAGCAGGTGGGGGCAGCAGCGGTGGAATTCGCAAAGGGGGAAATCAGCTGGAAAAAAGCTTTGAGGAAACATGGGGTCGACCCCTCTTTTATTCACTCACCCAGGGAAGATTTTCCCTGGCACCGGATAGAGGGTCCGGTTAGCGAGGAACAGCTCCGGCAGAAGTACCTGGAAAGAGGATAAATAGTATGGAAGCAGGGTCTCGGCTGGTATATTATGGAGTATGAAACTTCAACCATGGATCGGAGTGTGCAGGCTATTAAAAAAGAGATATCCGGACCGGGCGGGTTAGAATACTTTCTTGGCGCGGCCGCTTTTGATGCACCTGGTGCACACATACGCCTTTTTTGCCTTGCCGTCGATTTCAATCTTCAGCTTCTGAAGATTGGGCATGAATCTTCTCTTGTTGATATTGTGGGCATGGCTGACAGTATTCCCCATAACAGGTTTCTTGCCACATATTGCGCATTTCTTACTCATGGTTTTCCTCCAGTGACTTTGACTTCAGTTTATATATATTAGAAAAACCGGAGGTGAGAAGCAAGTTATTTATGAATAAGAAACAAAATAATGATATCCTGCGTACCAGCAGCCAGTACGTCAGGGGGGTAGGCCCCGCCAGGCAGAAACTGCTGCTGAATCTCGGAATCAGGACCGTTGAAGACCTGATCATGCACTTTCCCAGAAAATATCAGGATAGAAGCAATATGAAGAAAATATCCGAACTGGAGCCTGGTGATGACGTTACCTTCTCCGGAGTAGTCCTGGCGGTATCCCTCAGGAAGCTGGGACGAAGAAGGTCGCTTCTGACCGTGGCGGTTGGAGATGAGACAGGCAGGGTCAATCTGGTGTTCTTCAACCAGCCATATCTTGAGGACAGGTTCAAACAGGGAAAGAATATAATCGCCAGCGGAAGGGTGAACCTGTACCGCGGTGATAAACAGGTCTCTGCGCCTGATTTTGAATTCACCGGTAGGGGAGGGGATAAACGGCTGATACATACGGGCCGTATCGTACCGGTCTATCCCTCCACCTCCGGAATTTCGCAGAGGATGATGAGGAGGATTATCAGAACAGCTCTGGACAGGTGCAGTGGATCAATCCTGGAAAACCTTCCCGCTCAGGTAATAGGAGAACTCGGGCTGATGACACGGGAGGAGTCCTTCAGGCAGATCCACTATCCGGAAGGGTACGAGGTTCTGGAAACCGCCAGGAGGAGATTCAAATTCGAGGAGCTCTTTTTCATACATATCCTTCTCAGGGAGAGGAGAAAGAGGATGGCACAGAAAAGCTCCAGGCCGGATGTGTCGCCCCCCTATCCGCTCCTGAGGAAGCTGCTGGGGCAGCTTCCTTTCAGCCTTACCGAATCCCAGAAGAAGGTAATGAGCGAGATCAGGTCCGATATGGAAAGCGGCAGGGGGCTCTCCAGGCTGGTGCAGGGTGATGTGGGTTCGGGAAAGACAGTGGTGAGCCTGCTATCCATGTTCATGGCTATAGACTGCGGATATCAGACTGCCATGATGGTGCCCACCGAGCTTCTGGCCCTTCAGCATTTCACCAGGATACGGGACTACCTGTCAGGTCTGCCGGTACGGGTTGAGCTTCTGGTAGGATCACTTAAAGCCATGGAAAAGAAGGAGATTCACAAAGGCCTTGCCTCCGGAGAGATAGATATGGTCATCGGAACCCAGGCCCTGATACAGGAGGCCATCTCATTCCGCCGGCTGGGGTTCGCGGTAATAGATGAACAGCACCGTTTCGGTGTTAAGCAGAGGGCCCGACTGGGCAGCAGGGGTGAACTTCCCCATTTCCTGGTAATGACCGCCACCCCCATACCGAGGTCCCTGGCCCAGATTGTTTACGGCGATCTTGAGCTATCAGTAATAGAGAAGCTGCCGTTCGGCAGGAGGAAGGTGACCACGGAGGTAATAACCGAAGATGACAGGGGTGAGTGCTATTCCCTGGCGAGGAAGGTTTTCCGGAAGGGGGAACAGGCCTTCATTCTTTATCCCCTTATTGAAGAGACTGAGAGCAGTGACCTTAAGGCGGCGGTAAACGAGTTCGAAACCCTTCAGAAAGAGGTATTCCCCCGCTTTCCATTGGGGCTTCTCCACGGACGTATGAGTTACCAGGAAAAGAGCATGGCCATTGAAAGCTTTAAGAAGGGGGATATATCCGCCCTGGTCACTACTACCGTAATCGAAGTTGGAGTGGATATACCGAATGCTTCACTGCTTATAATCAATAATGCCGAGCGGTTCGGACTGGCCCAGCTCCACCAGCTGAGAGGGAGAATTGGCAGGAAAGGTAAAGAGGGAGTGTGTTATCTGATCCCGGGAGAGGATGCCGGGGGTGACAGCCTCAGGCGGCTGAATTATTTTGCCTCCACCACCGACGGGTTCAGGGTTGCGGAAAAGGACCTCCAGCTCAGGGGGCCCGGCGAGATATGGGGAGTGAGGCAGTCCGGCCGGCCGGTATTTCGTCTGCTGAACCCTGTCAGTGACACGGAGATAGTGAAGTATTCCTGGAAGAAGAGCGAGGAACTGGTTCGGGATGATCCGGGTCTGAAAAAGAAGCAGAACAGGGTTGTGGCAGAGTATTTCAGGGATTATTATAAGCCGGGTATGGAGATAGCTGATATTGGATAATCAGGACTGTTCGAAAGGGTGATGACAATGATGTCCAGAGAAGAAGCACTGGAGCTGGTAGAAGAGCATTTAAGCAACAGGAATCTGATAAAGCACGTTCTGGCTGTAGAGGCGATCATGCGGGCCCTGGCCCGTAAGTTCGACGGTGATGAAAAGGCCTGGGGTATGGCCGGTCTTCTCCACGACCTCGATTACGAGAGAACCGGGGATACTCCTGAAAAACACGGCTACATTACCGTTGAAATCCTGGAGGATTCAGACCTTTCAGAAGAGATCAAACATGCCATTCTGGCCCATGCCGGACATGTTGAAAGAAACTCTCTGATGGACAAGGCGATATACTGTTCCGACCCTGTTACTGGCTTGATTGTTGCATCTGCATTAATGCATCCGACTAAATCGCTTTCCGGGATGGATACCGATTTTGTCCAGAGGCGGTTTAAGGAGAAAAGGTTTGCTGCAGGGGCGGACAGGGATGCGATATCGAGCTGCGGCGACCTTGGAATGGAATTGCAGGATTTTATCGAGCTATCGCTTAATGCAATGAATGGAATCTCACGGCAGCTCGGGCTGTGAGCATAAAAACCAGGAGAAGGAGCCAGTGTAATGATTGTCGCCTGCGATGGATGCCAGACCAGATACAAGTTGCCGGAAGAGAATGTTCCCGAGCGGGATGTCCGGGTCAGATGTCCCAAGTGCAGTTACGTGTGGAGGCTGCTTACGGAATCCAGCATTACGGATGATCTGCAGATCAGCCGGAGCAGTTTTGATGAAGCCGCCGAGAGCGTTTCTGAGGATAACTGGGAGGATACCGCATCGGGGACCGGGACAGTTGATGAGACGGTTGCAGCAGAGGAAAGTGGATTCAAAGAGATCTCCATAGATGACAGCGGCGCTGCCGCCGGACAGGAACCGGCTGAATCACCGGAGATGAAAAAGAAGAAGGAAAGAGCGAAAAGGCTTGCCAGAGTTTTTGTAAGTGATATCCTTGTGTACAACAGAGAGAAGAGGGACCGGGCGCTGAAGGAGGGCAACCTCATTTCTGTGATGGGCCCCGAGATAAAGAAGGGGTGGGAAGGGTACCGAAAGAAGGTCGGCCCCGAAATTAAAGAAGCAAACGGCTATTTCAAGGAAGCATTGAATAACATACTGGCGGAGGGGCAGGAACTATTCTAGAGAAGTGGAAAAAGATCTGGTTGTAATATTGAATTTGAACCCATCCCTCCACAGGGAATTCTATGACAAGGCCGATATCCCTGAAGGTTTTGTCAGCAAATCTTTCCGTAATTTCCCGCGTTACCTCAAGTCACTCCAGGAAGAAAGTAATATAAGCCGGACGGTAATGTTTCTGCCCGGTAAACGGTTCAATCCGGCCCGGGTGCGGCAGGTATGCCTTCTGTTGATAGACACCCCGATATTCATCGTTACCGACGACTGTGACGAGAAATCCTATCTGGCATATATTTCGGCAGGGGTGAGCAGGATAATTACTCCTCCCATAACCTTTCTGGACTGTCAGGCTGTATATAACGGCAATGTCAGGAAGCCTAATGAGATGGTGTTCGGGAAGAGCAGGGAGCTGATACGGGAGGGCCAGGTGCGCCTTGATTTCCTGATCCCCAGCAAGCTGTCCAGGATTATAGGAGTTAACAGGCTGGTCTCCTTCCTGACCGCGGAGTTCGGATTCCCTCCCGAAGATTTCAAGGTAAACCTGCCCATGGTGATGGATGAAGCCCTGACCAACGCGATCGTTCACGGCAACTGCAAGAATCCTGATCTGAAGGTCCATGTCCGAATCTACATCAGTTCACACCGGATCATTATCCAGATAGAGGACCAGGGTCAGGGGTTCGATTTCAATTCAACCGCTGATCCCACAAGAAGCGAAAAGCTTTACAACGATTCCGGAAGGGGAATTTTCATTATCCGGGAGATAATGGATAAGGTTACCTTCAAGAACGGTGGAAGGGTAATAGAGATGGAAAAGGTTAACGGCGGCTGTGATTCCGGTGAGAAATAGTATTATTCCTTTCCCCATTTTTCTCTTGATATCTTCTCAAGAAGGCCGTTTATCTGGTTGCGGACCCGCTCGTTCTGGTCGGGCTCAAACAGTGCTTTCTTAACTCTCCCCTTCTTGTCCTTCTTTATGTAGCGCAGTGATTTGATATGTTCAAGGGGTATAAGGATGTCCTTGCTTACCCTGACTTCCACGTTTCTGTCGTCAATATTCTGATCGGGACTGTTGTATGGATGCATACCCATTCCCCAGCCGTGAACGAACATGCTGCATATTATTGCCCTGAAGGTGTTCTGTTTCTGAATGGAGTTAAGCTCGAAGGTTTCCTGAAACCTGTCCATCATACCATCTATGATGCTGCGTAATTTCTTTATTACATCTTCCTTCGGCTCGATATTCAGAAGCCTGTGAAAAACCTCTTTCAGAATCTTTTCTGTTATATCCATTTATTTCCCCCGTCAAACAAAATCACTAATCTGCTCTCGGCCGGTAGCTTATTGCAAAAATAGGACCAGATTACCTGTCATGAAGTATATAAGGAAAATAGATGAATACAAGTCCTTACGGAACCGCCTGCGTGGACGCTGCCGGTGGCATATTTCTGGCATCTATGTTAACCCGGCTTCAATAAGGAGGTAAAATATTGCAACTTTCCTGCGAAAAGACCATTTTCATGCAGAAAGCGATCTATTACCGGACCAAGCTCCTGGCAGCCAGGGGGATCATAGAGCTGACCGACAGGTATCTGAATTTTCAGGTTTCAACACTTGATTCCAGATTCGGTATAAGAAACCTTTCCATAGATATTTGTTCTATCCGGGATATAAGGATAAAGGGGGGCAATATCCACCCCTCCATAGTCGTTACCTCCGGCGATGACAGTTACGAGTTCGTACTCTCCAGGGCCAATATTCTCTACGATAAGCTGAAAGCTCTACAGAAGGACCCGGTTACCGACGTCAGACTGAAAAAACCCTCTCCCCGGCGCTGTGACTGCGGCAAATGGATCTCTCCCGATTACAAATACTGCCCCTGGTGCGGCAGTGAGAAATAGAAGCGGACTTTGCCAAATTTTTATTTGTTTCTCTTCAGCATTTATATTAATTTTCAATAGGCATAATTTGTAATTGAATATCATGGCCCGGTACCCGGACGGTTACGGCTTGAAGGAATGCTGGCGGGAGGTTCTGATGAAACGCTGGTTGGTAATAACAATATCAGTAATGATAGGATTGATTATCTGGGGATGCGGTGAGGATGAAGAGGGTTTAACTGTACGGCCTTACGGGACTGAAATTGGCGATGGCGAGGGTTACCTGGTGGTAAAGACAGCGAACTGCCTGACTATCGGGTTGCAGGTACATGTGGATGACCAGTACCTGGGGCTGATTTCCACCGATGAGCCAGCCCTTCTGCATATCGCCCCGGGCTCTCACGATCTGTTTATCCGGAGTAATGGCGGGATAAGAGATTCCATACAGTATTTCTTCTGGGAAGTAGAGGCGACCGCCGCAGCCGATTATATCCCGGAGCTTTTTCTAGACTGTACCAGGGCGGATACCATTCGATAGACTGTTTCTCTAACAGTAAGAATTCACTCTTTACCACAGGGGGCCTTCTGATTCCAGAGATGGTCCGGTATTGCATAATGGGAGATTGAAAGCGCTTTTCACTGAAAGTGCCCTGGCCGGTTATAATTCTACATCCGTAACATCCTGTTATTAATAAAAATGCAAAAATGGGAACGGCCAGGCAAGTGGCACATTCCTTGCGCCGGTATCTTGCCGGCCCGGGTGTTGGTTTCTCATGAAAACGGTAACTCAACACCCTTGCTGAAACAACAGAGAGAGTTTCCTTTTCCGAGCTGGAGTTTCGGATGGCAGATGGGCAACTCCCCGGGCCTCAGGTTATTTTGATAAGGGATGGAAGAAATGAATAATGACAGCGGCAGCAGGCAGGATATCAATATCAAGATAGTTTATTACGGGCCCGCCCTGAGCGGAAAGACAACCAATCTGGAACATATCTATTCCAAGCTTCCCCCCGAGAGCAAGGGGAAAATGGTCTCCATGAAAACCAGGACCGACCGTACCCTCTTTTTTGATTTTCTACCACTGAAGATCGAAAAGGTCAGGGGTACCACCATAAAGTTTCTAATCTATACGGTCCCCGGGCAGGTATATTATAACGCAACCCGTAAACTTGTGCTCAATGGGGTGGACGCGGTAGTATTCGTTGCCGATTCAACTCCCGGAAAGATGGACGCAAACCTGGAAAGTCTCCAGAACCTTAAGGATAATCTGAGCGAGAACGGAATGACCATGGCTGATATACCAGTGGTATTCCAGTACAACAAGAGGGATGCGGGGGACTGCTTGAGTTTAGAGGAGCTTGAGAAAGAGCTTAATCCGGAAGGTGCGGAGTACTTCGAGGCGGTAGCGGTTGACGGCAGGGGTGTGTACCAGACATTCGAGTCGATTGCCAGAAAAGTATTCAAGAGGGTAAAGGAAGAAATTAATAGACCGGAGCCGGCAGAAACTGCCGGAGAGGGCCAGACGGAAGAGCCCCCTTCCGGAATAGAGGCGACACCCGCGGCGGAGATATCAGCCGGCAGGGATATCGACTCGGAGGCGGATGAGAGCGAGTCTTTAAAAAGCGCAGAGGAGAGAAAAGAGGAGCATACATCTGTCTCCGAGTTCGTTGATCAGGTTCTCACCGAAGATGACAGCGCCCCGGACCTTGAATTCGAGGGAAACGATGATGATTTCAAGGAGTATGGCCACACCGTTGAACTTGGCGATGGCATGACGGAAAAAGCCGAAACAGGGCCAGAGGTGGCGGTTGAATTCATAAACGATCCGCTGGAAAGGCTTGATCCGAAAGAGGCTGAACCGGAAAAGGAATCAGAACCGGATCAGGATGTGGAGCCTGACCCCCGCAGCATCAGAATACCGGTAAAGCTTTCCAGGTATGAGCTGGAAGAAAGCGATTTCAGGATAATACTGGAGCTGGAACTGGAATAGCCGTTCCCCATTTCTCAATGAAAAAATAGCTTGACCTCAGCGTAATTATCAGCAACTATTAGTATACAGACAGCAGAAGGTTCTGATTTTCCGGAGAGAGTAAATGAGCAAGATCCTTGTAGTAGATGACGAAATAAATGTCAGGAAGCTATACCGGGAAGAGCTGGAGAGCGAGGGATACTCGGTAGTTACCGCAAAGAACGTACAAGAGGCTATTGATTCAGTGGAAAATGAATCGCCCGATCTTATCATACTGGATATCAAGCTGGGTAACGAAAGCGGAATCGATGCCCTGGTTGAGATCGTGGAAAGCAGGAAAGAGATCCCCGTTATTATCAATTCAGCCTATTCGGTATACAAGGAGAATTTCAAGACATGGGCCGCGGATGCCTATATAGTCAAGTCCGTGGACTTGGATCCACTTAAGGAAAAGATCAAAGAGCTGGTTTAGTAGAGAACCTTTTATGAAAAAATATCTTATCTCAATAATGATCCTGATGATCATCAGCTCACCCGCCATTGCCCAGGAGAGCAGACTCAAGGAAAGTGTTTTCTCCGATTACCTCAATTCCAGCGCGGCTGGCGATTTTATAAATATCCAGGGTCTCGATTTCAGCAGCTCCATGGGTGTTTCATTCTCATCCATGGGTGATCAGAGCGCCGGAATGGGTTATTACATGGGCCACTTCAATTACGAGTTCAGCCCCTCATGGAACCTAAGGGTGGATGTTGGAGTGAGCTCCATGCTCACGCAGGGAGACGGGGCCAACTCGCCTCAGATGTATATCCCCAATATCGACCTCACCTACAAGCCTGAAGACAGCGATTTCATGCTGAGGTTTCAGTTCCGCCAGTACAGGCACCCCCTCCTTTACAGAAGATACCGCTAGATATACGTTATTCCACAGATTCACCATGCGCTCCTCAGGGCTGATTATTCGATTCGATGACGATCCATAACCTTGCGCTTATCAGGTTGGCAGCAACAGATTCAAAAGTCGGCTGGTTAACTGGTTTGCACAGTATGCCGCTGATTGATATTTCTGAATCCTCTTCAGAAATCGATACCTGTACTCCTTGCGAGGGGTTCTGCGGTAATCACCCGGTCGTCCTTATTAGCACTGCATATTCCATTACCTCTATTGTTTCTGATAATTGGTTCTGTTCCTCCACTCTATTTTTCGTTGACAGTCCCTCTCGAAGCCCTGATAATCAGGGCAATTATAAAACCCTTTGACCAGGATCAGGAGGATCGTTATGAACAGACCTGTTATCCTCTCTCTTGCACTTTTCTTCTTGCTTATTTCAAGCTATCCTGCCGGAGCGGCAGGAACCAGCCGGACAGATTTCCCCAACGATTTCGGGATTGAGCTGGGCGGAAAGTCGATAGTTTACTCTTTCACCTATCAGCGCATGTTCGGGAGCCAGCTGGGGCTGGAGGGTGGAATCTCTGCCCTGGGCGGTGGAGACTCAGATGACAACAGTACCATAATTTTCTTTCCACTTGGAGCGAAGGCATATTTACTGAATAGAAACGGCTCTCCCTTCCTGACCGGGGGAGTTGTTATCATATCTGCATCTGTTGATTCCGGCCCCTTTGACGATTCCATTGCGGACGCTTACAGTTACGCCGGGCTGGGGTTCGAGTACCGCGCCGAGGGCGGGTTCATTTTCAGAGGTACCGCTTACGCACTGATAGCGGATGACAGTTTCTTCATCTGGCCGGGCCTTCACGTCGGGTACGCTTTCTAGGCCTGTTAGATCGGTTGCAATTATCACCGGAGCCCCGGAATGATTATTATAGAGAGCGACCGGAGATGCGGAAAAAGCAGAAAACAGCCCGGCGCACGGCTGAAAACTGAATTAAACTTGACAATTAGCAGAGAGCTGAACTATCGTTTGAAGTGAAAAATCACTTTCTGAATACTGCAACTCAGGGAGCAACGGATGGGTTTGCACTGGAATAAATTCATGGAGCTGGCGCGCCGTGAGAATGGGTCACGGCAGGGTGCTCCGGCTGAAGGAGCCGGATTTGAGATTGAGGATAAGAACCCGGAAGGGATGCTGCGCCGGGCAGAGGAGCTTTTGAACGGAAATTTCAGGATCGAGGCGCTCCAGCTGCTGATTGAGATCAAATCCAGGGAGGATGCCGATGAAGAGGTGCTGGGGAGGGTATGCAGGCTTCTGGAGGAGATAGGCGATTATAAGGAGGCGTACGAGGGATACCGCATTCTCAGCAGTATGGTTCCCGATGAGGCATATCCCCATCTGAGTATGGGAAGGATGCTTGAAATAGAGGGAAGGTTCGATGAAGCGGCTCTGTGCCACCGGAGAGGGCTTGAACTGGAGCCGAGCAACCCTGAGTGTTATTTCCGGCTGGGAGTATTGTTTACCAAGAAACATAAGTACAGCGAGGCGGAGAAGTATTACCGGCAGGCCATAACTTTGGATCCAACCCATGCAAAGTCATATACCAATCTTGGATATATTCTGGATATGAATGGCAAGCAGGAGGTGGCCATGCAGCAGTTCCTCAAGGCTGTTCAGTACAACCCCAAGAGCGCCGAGGCGCATTTCAACCTGGGTGCCCTGTACGGCGAGGAGGGTAACCGTGAGCAGGCGGTCAATGAATTCAGGATCGGACTGGAGTTGTCCCCCGCATCCCTGGAGGGTCGGTATAATCTGGGGATGGCTCTGATTAATGAGGGCCGGTATGAGGATGCCATGGAGGAATTCAGAATCATGCTGGAGCTGGAAGAGGATAATGTCAACGCACTCTTCTACTGTGGTTTTCTGAATTACCGGAAGGGCCTCTACCAGAAGGCCCTGAAGTACCTGGGCAAGGCGGCACGGCTTAACCCGGGCAATTCCAGGATTCTTTTCTACGTGGGAGAGTGTTACAACAAGCTGGAACAGCCGGCCATGGCAATGGAATATTACACCGAAGTAGTCGAGATAGACCCTCAAAACAGGAAGGCATTCTTTAATCTGGGTGTTACTTATGAAAAACAGGGTGATTTGGAAAAGGCCAGGGAATATTACCGGAGAGCGGCCGGCGGGCAGTCATCGAAGCCTGATAGGGAAAAGAGGGAGCTTCCGCTGTAAGATCAGATCACTCCTGGTTGTAACGATATATCTGGTATTGTTATTCCCCCTTTATCTTGAAGGTTCAGATGAAAATATCGATCCGGCCAGCTGGGTGTATCCGGCCCTCAGGAGCTTTGAACTTCTGGGAACGGTGACACTGGAGCCCGATATTCCATATTCCCGGAGCGAAGTCGAATTCTACCTGGACAGAATTCTTCAGAACCTGGACCGGAGAGATTTCAAACTCAGTTCCAGGCACAGATTCCTGCTCCGCCGGCTCAGGGCAGAATTCCAGGGCAACCGGCACCGGCCGCAAGACCGCGAAGATGAGCCGGGGCTGCTCTACGGTGTGGGCAGGAGGTTTATCGGCCTGGACCTGAGCGCGGGCCCCTTTTTCAGAAAGAGGGTGGAGAATAATAAGGGCGAACTGGACGGACTGTTTATTCCCGAATTCCTGCTCTACACCGGGGGGAAGCTCACATATCATACATCCTATATACTCCGCATGGAACCGGAAAGGGGGAAGAATACCGCCGGGGCCAAACCATCCACGCGCCAGAGGAGTTTCCGGGGATTGACCTCAGAGTTCGAGAGGGGGTATCTGGCATTCAGCACGGGTAGATTACGAATAGTGGCGGGGAGGGAATACCTGCACTGGGGGAACAGCCGGGATGACGGGCTTATCCTGTCCATGGGAGCAGGTTCACTCGATCATGTCGGGGTGTACTATCAGCTGGGAAGATTCGAATTCACCACCGTGCATTCTGTTCTGGATCCCTACCTTGAGAGGCGCCTGGCAGGGCACAGGCTAACTGTCAGGCTTCCCGGAGATATCTACCTGGGAATAAGCGAAACCGTTCTGTACACCGGGAGGGGGTTCGATTACACCTACCTCCTGCCGGCGGGCTCCTATTACGCCAATCAGTATAATGAGAGAAGCGACGATAACATACTCTGGGGGCTGGACTGCAAGGTGCCGGCGGGCAGGGGAGCTGTTCTATACGCCGAGCTGGTAGTAGACGATTTCCAGTACGAGGGCAGGAAGGAGGCCCCGGATAAGATTGGATTCAGCCTTGCCGCGGAGAAGCTGTTTGTCGCGGCCGGATATGATCTGGAGCTGACGGTAGATTACACCTTCATCGATATATACACATATTCTCATAAGGACAGCCTTCTGACCAGATATGTAGCCGGTAGCGGCGAGATCGGCGCGAACGGTATTATAGGCTCCTCACTGGGACCTGATTCTGAAAGGTGGAGATTCCGGGCAGCGGCCGGTATCCATCCCAGGATGCTTCTTGCCGTGGAGGGGGGGTATACCAGGAGGGGAGAGGGGAACGATTTCCGGCCCTGGAATAATGGGATCGATCCCAGTCCACCCTTTCCCAGCGGAACGGTTACCACCGAGACCAGGTTATCGGTATCGGCTTCCTTCGACCTGGGTAGTGGCTCATACATATCGGGTGGCGCGGGGATAAGGCGTATCGATGACGGGTCCGTGGAAACGGACCGTTTTGTACACCTTGGATTCATACTGGATATCTGATGAATAGATTAATACGGCTTCTCTCTCTGTTCAGACTGCACAACGTGCTGGCGGCACTGCTGGCTGTGGGAGTAGGTTATTCCATGAATAATCCCGGCACCCTGCCCTGGGCCCTGCTGCTGGCGGTCTCATTGGCGGCGGCGGCAGGCAACGTGATAAATGATTACTATGATTACGGGATAGACCGGGTCAACAAGCCGGGCAGGCCTATACCGGCCGGGATTATATCGCCCGGCAGGGCGCTTATAATATACCTCCTGCTGCTGCTTGCCCTGGCGGCTACCTTGCTGTTTCTTACCCCGGTGCAGACAGTATGGATAATCTGCTGGGCGGTTCTTCTTCACCTCTACTCCATGAGATTCAAGAGGAGTATGATTATAGGAAACCTGACAGTTTCAGCCCTTACCGCCAGCGGATTCATTCTTGGAGCCTACTCATCCGGCAATGCCGGGACCGGGATTATCCCCGCTCTGTTCACCTTTTTCTTCATCTTTGCCAGGGAGGTAGTAAAGGACTGCGAAGATATCGACGGGGACTATATCTTCGGAGCCAGGACCATGGCAATTGTCGTCGGTGAAAAGGTGGCGATGAGGGTAGCAGCCGTTATGTTCCTGCTGCTGGCGCTTGGCTTTCCGGTACCCTTTCTGGCTGGAATCTATGGCAGCAGCTATTTCTATCTGACACTCTTCTCCATAGTCCCCATATTGCTGGTTTCATCATATCTTGCTTTTATGAACAGGGGTGCCGGCCTGATAAGTATAATTTTGAAGGTCGGAATATTTTTTGGTATAATCGGTTTTTATTACGCTCTCAGGGGCTGAGTCATCGGGCGGATTATTATGAGCTGGCTAATCAGCGTTATCATTCTGGCAGTTATTCAGGGGCTTACCGAGTTCTTTCCGGTGAGCTCATCAGGGCACCTGGTCCTGGCGGAGAGTTTCTTGAGCCTTAATGAAGAGCTATCCAGGAGTGGAAGCATTCTGTTCGAGCTGGCCGTTCATGTCGGCACCCTGGGGGCGGTGATTATCTTCTACCGTGATAAGATCGGGAGGATTGTCAGCAATACTCTCTCATGGGCAAGTGGAGGATTCAGGGTCAGAGAAAAACAGAAGCCGGAACTTCAGTACCTTCTGCTTCTGGTGGTGGGGAGCGTGCCCGCGGCGATAGTGGGGCTCTTTTTCCGGGACCGTATTTCTTCCCTTTTCGATTCTCCCATGGCGGCATCAGCATTCCTGGTATTGACGGGAATATTTATACTGTTCGGCAGAGAGAGGGGCGGGGGTATTTCTCTGAGCTGGAGGGCGGCCCTTCTGATCGGGGCAGCCCAGGCGGTAGCTATCCTGCCCGGATGTTCAAGGAGCGGATGGACCATAACTGCAGCCCTTCTTATGGGGATAGGATTTGAGAGAGCTGCCGAGTATTCATTCCTTCTCTCCATCCCCCCGATTATATTCGGATTTCTCCTGGAGCTGGGTGATTTTCAGGGAGGGATTTCCACGCAGACGTCGGTGATACTTATTACCGGAGCGGTGGTATCTTTTATTTCGGGTTATATCGCCCTGAAGCTGCTTCTGGGTATCCTGAGCAGGGGCAGTTTTCACCGGTTCGCTTACTATCTGCTCCCGGCGGGAAGTGTGGCATTTATTTATTTCTATCTGACATGAATTTCGATTCTCAGGGAATCATGATGATCTGTCCTGAATATCTCTCCGGTGCGCCTGCACTAGCCGGCTGTGATCACTTCCGTAACTGTTCAGCCCTGAAGATTGAGAGCCGGGCCGATGGAGGAGAAATCAAACCGATCAGGGATTCAATTCACCCCGGATCTGTTTACTGACCGGGAGAGGAGTACCGGGATGACCGGAAAAGAAGACCTGAAGGAGATTTTCGAAAGACTCAGGCAGGCTTTTCTGTCAAACGACTGGCAGGTTCTTGAAGAGCTGATCGCCGAGGATTATACCGGTTTCGGCCCCGGCGGCACAGAGCAGGATAAGAGTATGACCCTGGAGGCCTACCGGCCCGGTGGAGTGATGCTCGATATATATGAAACAGCCGGAGTGGATATGAGGATTTTCGGGGATGTCGGTATCATAACAGGGACCGGTTATCTGAAAGGTACCTACGGAGAGGCTGAGTTCGAAGATAACCTGAGATTCGTTGACCTGTATATCCTGAGAAATGGCCGATGGATGCTGCTGCTGTCTCAGGCTACGCCGGTTAAATGAAAAAGAACAGAAAAGGGAGAGGTTTATTATGGAAATTCCTGAGCAGGGATCGAGCTGCCAATTGATCTGCCGTATAGGCGGCGTGGCCGCTCTTGCCAGTGTCCTGGTAGTGTTTGTCGAAATCCTGACAACCTTTCTTCCGGGGGGTAGCGAACAGGCGGTTACGGCAGGTGATTGGCTGGCGCAGCTTCAGGACAGACCTTTTATCGGTATGAGAAATCTGGGGCTGCTGAATATTTTCATATTTCTGCTGGGGATTCCCCTCTACCTTGCTCTCTTTACCGTTCACCTTAAGAGGTATATGGAGATTGCGGGACTGGCCCTGGCATTGAGCTTCATCGCTACCGCTGTTTTCCTATCCACCAACCGCGCCTTTTCCCTGATGGAGCTGAGCAGGCAGTATGCCTCGGTTTCCACCCTGACCGGGCGAATATCGATAGAAGCGGCCGCCGGCGCGATGCTTTCTGTGGGGAGAAGTCATTCCCCCGGCACCTTTACCGCCTTCTTCCTGGGAGAAGTTTCCGGGATACTGATTTCAGCGGTAATGCTTAAGGGCGGCATATTCAGCAGAATCAACGGAATAGCCGGTATTGCCGGATTCAGCTTGCTTCTTATCTATGAGCTTATGAATATACTGCTCCCCCGGCCGGCTGGTCCCGGAATGATTTTCGCCGCTCTTGGTGGAATCTTTAACATCTTATGGCTGACCATGGCGGGATTAAGGTTGATCTCAGTCTCTCGTGGTTCCGGGGTAGTGGCGGGCAGAAACTTAACGGTTATTTAATAGTATGGTGGTATAAAACTCCGAATGATTGGAGGTATGTCATGAGGAATAAAGTAGTCTTTTTATTGATGCTGGTAACCGTTTCCCTCGCTCTTCTGCTTCTGGGTTCCGGGGGGGGACTGAGGGAGGAGCCGGCGAGTGGTGATAAGAGCGGATTCAGCTTTGCATTTCTTGCCGATATACATGTACAGCCGGAGCTCGGCGCCATGAGAGGATTCGAAAAAGCGGTCAACCTGGTCAACCGCATGGACCCTGATTTTGTAATTACCGGGGGAGACCTGATCATGGACGCCCTGGAGGTTTCCTACGGCAGGGCGGATACGCTTTACCGGATCTACCGGGATATCTCCGGGCGTTTACGGATGCCGGTCCATAATACCATGGGTAATCACGAGATTCTGGGCTGGTATGACGGCAGCCCGGTTTCTCCCTCCCACCCCCATTTCGGAAAGAAGATCTACGAGGAGCGGCTGGGCAGGAGGTTCTACTCCTTCGATCACGGGGGCTGGCACTTTATTATTATCGATTCTATAGAGAGGGGGGAGGAGGGCGGTTACATCGGAAAGGTCAACGGGGATCAGATGGAATGGATAAGAGAAGACCTCTCCGGGGTTGACCGGGGCACTCCCATAGCGGTGAGCACCCACATACCGGTTGTATCTGTCATGCCACAGCTCAGGGAAGGGCCCGGGGCCGGGATCAGCCCATCAGAAGTAATCGTGAATTCCAGGGAGGTCCTGGAGCTCTTCAGCGGGCACAACCTTAAGCTGGTCCTTCAGGGGCACCTTCATCTTGTCGAAGAGATAAGAGTCAGGGGAACCACTTTCATAACAGCAGGCGCGGTATCGGGA